>JAIQGI010000049.1 GCA_020072565.1 Terriglobia bacterium | reverse complement strand
CTTTGATCGCTTCCACCGCTACCTTGGCCTTGAGTGTCCCATCATACCGCTTCCGCTCTCTTTTCATCGCTCGCTCCTCCGAGGCGGCAGCGATTTTACACCTTAATCACCTGTCCAGTTTTTGGGGTACACCATAAGCATCGCATCGCGGATCGGTCCACGGAACCCGCGACCAAACCAGCCAACGACACGACCGACAAGCACAAGGAGCCATGTTGCGGCAAATGCAAACAGCGCCATCGCCAGGCCGGTCAGGAAATACCCGACAGTAGCAAGAGTCTTCCGATGGCCGAGCCGGTCAGAGATCCAACCGCCCCAAAGTTTTACAAAGCTGGCGACTGCATCCGAAACTCCCTCAATGAGGCCAAGCGCCGATGGAGGCGCACCAATGACAGCGAGAAATCCGGGTAGTACTGCTGTCGCCATTTCATGGCTCGCATCAGAGAGGAGACTGGTAATGCCCATGCCAATGACATTGCGGTTCAGCCAACCCCTGTCCTGCGGTGTTTCATTCATGATGCCTTCCCGGTTTGCTCTTCATCAGCGTCTGCGCCGCGCAAGAGTGAAAGGCCGGCTCCAGCGACAAATGGGATCTGATGCGAATGTTGCGCAGGGTCCGCGGTTCTACACAGTCCATTCAATTGCTGCCGCGAACATAAAACCTGCGTACTCCTTGGTCGCCCAAAGGCATTTTTATCTCTTGAACGCAGAGAGGGAATTTTCGAAAACGGCTGACTTCCCAAGCTCGGCCTCAATTTCCACAAGCCGGTTGTACTTGGCGATCCGCTCGCTGCGGCAGGCGGAGCCGCTCTTGATCTGGCCTCCACTCATGGCGACGGCGAAGTCGGCCATAAAGGTGTCTTCGGTTTCACCGGAACGATGGGAGATGACAAATCCCCATCCTGCCTTGCGACACAGCTGGATCGCCTCAATAGTTTCCGTGACGGTGCCGATCTGGTTCAGTTTGATGAGTACCGCGTTGGTGGATTTCTCGGCGATTCCTCGTGCAATGAAGCGGGTATTGGTGACATAGAGGTCGTCGCCGACAATTTGGATCCTCGACCCCAACTTTTCCGTGTGCTCGCGGAATCCATCCCAATCGTTCTCCGCCAGGCCATCCTCGATCGAGATGATGGGGTACTTGTCAATCCAGGATTGATAGAGAGCCGTCATTTCCGTGCTGGTCTTTTTTCCCTGGCGCGACTTCGAGAGGTCGTAGGCGCCGTCTTCGAAAAACGAACTGGCCGCGGGATCCAGCGCGATGGCAATATCCTTGCCGGGCTTATAGCCGGCACTGATTATGGCTTTAACAATGACCTCGCAAGCCTCTTCGTTGCTTTTCAGGTTGGGGGCAAATCCTCCCTCATCGCCGACCGCGGTGACATCGCCACGCCCCTTGAGGATCTTCTTTAAGGACTGGAAGACCTCGGCGCAGTAGCGCAGCGCCTCGGCAAAGCTCGGCGCGCCGATGGGCATTACCATGAATTCCTGAAAGTCTACGCTGTTGTCGGCATGCTTGCCGCCGTTGATGATGTTCATCATCGGAACGGGTATGCGCACAGCACCCGGACCTCCCAGGTAGGAGTAAAGCGGCAGACCGCAGGTTGCAGCCGCCGCTCTGGCAACCGCCATGGAAACACCAAGGATGGCATTGGCGCCGAGCCGGCTCTTATTGCGAGTACCGTCGAGCTCGATCATCTTACGGTCAATCGCGGCCTGCCGGACAGGGTCCATTCCTACAAATGCGGGCGCAATCGTCTCGATGACATTGGCGACGGCTCTCAACACGCCCTTGCCGCCATACCGGTTCTGATCGCCATCGCGCAGTTCGCAGGCTTCGTTTTCTCCCGTGGACGCCCCCGAAGGGACGGAAGCGCTGGTCACCGTTCCGTTATCCAGGGCCACAAAAACCTTCAAGGTGGGATTGCCACGAGAGTCCAGGATTTCCAATGCTCGAACCGAAACAATTTTGGGATTCATGCTTTCTCCTCTGTAGTAGTGAAATATTCTGATAAGGGCTGATACGAACTCAGTGACTCGATTTCTACGATTGCGGATCTGATGCCTTCGACTTCGGATTGCGTACTGGAGAGCAGTGATTCCACCGTCGAAACCTGCTCGCGGATGCTCTTTTCGGCCTCTCTCTGAATGGTCTGGATTGCGGCATTGATTCTCTCTGTCCACTGCGAAGCCACGCGCGCCAGGTTTTCCTCGACCTCGTCAGGAATGCGCTTCAGAAAATGCCTGTCCGCCCAGGAGCGGAACACGCTCATGGGAATGATGAACCAGTTTCATCGTAACCAGTGCCAGCCCCACCTTGGGCAGCCATCCGAGAGCTGCGTCCGTATTATGCTGGGACACGCTGTCCAGGCCCGGGGTGTCTACAAACTGGAGGCCCTGATAGGGCTCCAACGCGGGCAATTCCACGGTAACCGCGGCAACCCCTTTTGTGTTCTGGCGATTTTCGGCTTCAGAAACATATGACGCAACCGCCGAGATGGGAGTACTTTCCGTCCGGCCATCCGAATATTTGACTGTTGCCTGTTCCTTCTGGCCGTAACGGAGCCGCGTAATGACGGTGGTTACCGGGGTCACGCCCACCGGCAGGACGTTCCTCTTCGCGAGAAGGTTCAGAAGCGAGCTCTTGCCGGCTTTGAAGCGGCCGAAGATGCCGACGTCGATCAGGCCCCTTTCCTCCAACAGGGCACCGCACGCTTCCAGGTGTGGATCGATTGCCGCCATCCGGTACTTCGTTCGGATCGTCCGGACGCGGTCAATTGCGGTCGATAGTAACTGCTGCATTGCGACTGTGGTGCTTTTGCCAATCATCTGATTTTTTTAGCCGAGAAACAGGAAATTGCGCCCAAATCAAAAAACCCACCTGAATGGTCCCAGGCGGGTCTCTTCGAATTCAGATTACTGGCCCCTACCTGGATCTTCCTTTGAGGTAGGAGTTATCAGGCCGGGCCGGCCGGTTACGGCGAACTCCATCGCCAATAGCGGATTCATGATACCAATGCCAAGTTGTGGGCGCAAGCTGGTTGCCATTGTGCTGGTTGGATTTGTGGGCTCCGACCCGTCTTTTGGCGGCAGCCAAAGCCAAGAGATGCAATTTCATGAGCGAGCAGTTCGAGCACTCAGACCACCATGCGCATTGACTCGTTAGCGGGCGAAAGTTAGAATAAATGGCAGGCGATGGAGTTCGCCGTTAACCATCTCCCAAGAGATTGATAACTCCTACTGGAGCACGGATCCGGTAGGAGTTTTTTTGTGATTGCCGGATCCCAAGATTGTGCAGAAACGGGAAATAACGGCAGTCGTGACATGTCAGGCAACCTGCCCCTCCGTGCTTCCAGCGCATTCGACTTCAGCTTCTGCTCTGAATGAGGTGGATTGATGGCGGGTCTGAACGAAAACCACAGGCGAAAGATACTCACCACCATACAGTATGCGGATGAATTGCTGAGCGAGAGCCTGAATCTCCTTGGAGCCACTGGCGGCGCTCTCCGTCCCCGCTTCGTCAGGGATGTATCCACATCGGAGTCTCACTGGGTTGAGAGCTACGCCGGCAAGATTCGAGAGCAGATGTCGCGGCTTTTGGAACGGTTTGAAATTACCGTTTCCCCTCCGAATACCCTTTCGAGCTGGGCGTTGCGCACCAAACTCATGTCCCTCGATATCGCTCTGGAAGATCTGTACCCGGGACAAATGCGCGGTTACGGTGAAATGGATCCGGCGGCAGGGGGAGATCTTACCTGGACGCTTCAGGAGGTTCGCAGGCTGGTCAGCCAGCTATTGGCCTTCCTGGCGGAGGCTAGCGGAGCCCAGGAGAAACGCCTCGCCCGAATTCAGGCTGAACCGGCACTCGGTCGCCAGCTCGAACGCTTGTCTCAGATCATTGCGCGACACGGCTTGGTCGAATATCTCTCGGCCTTGGATTCAATCATTCGAAAGCTCGAATCCCATCGCTACGAGATAGCGGTCTTCGGAAGGGTAAGCTGCGGGAAGTCGTCTCTGATCAACCGGCTTCTGGAAATCCAGTTGCTGCCTGTGGGGTCCACCCCTATCACTGCGGTTCCTATTCACATCATCGCCGGCGATAGGCCGCAATTGAAGGTATCGTTTCCCGAAGGAATCAAGGACCTTCCCGTCGAGCGCCTTCCTGAGTTTGCCACCGAGCAGGGGAATCCGGCGAACTCGAAACGGGTCGTCGGCATCGAGGTGGCCGTTCCGGCAAAGCGGCTTCAGGAAGGCGTAGCGTTTGTGGATACGCCGGGTATCGCCTCGCTCGCCACGAGCGGGACTAAACTCTCCTACGCCTATCTTCCGGACTCCGATCTCGGAGTAGTGTTGGTGGACGGTCATTCGTCTCTGGGACGCGATGACCTGGATCTTCTTCGATCGCTTCATGCCGCCGGCATTCCATCGATCGTGCTGATCAGCAAATGCGACCTGCTCCCCCCGGATGACATTGAGAAGGTCGTTTCGTATACCCGCGCTGCTGTTGCCGAGCACCTAGGCGCCTCACTTGAGGTGATCCCGATCAGTTCTGTGGATTCGTGGGTTCCGAAAATCCATGCGTGGTTCGAACAGACCATTGCACCCTCGCTTCAGCGTGCTCGCGAGTCTCTGACAATCTCACTGAACCGGAAGGCGCAATCATTGCGCGAGTCCATTCTTGTGACTCTGGAGATGCGGGCGAGCCGCGGCAGCGGAGGGGAGAACCAGTCGCAGGAGGCGGAACGGGCTCTGCGGCCCCTCGATGAGAGTCTGGATGAATTCGCCCGACGCTGGCAGGATAATCTGGAAACGATGGACGATTGGGCGGAAGAAGCGCTCGGAAAGGCCTCTTCAAGATTGGCCCGAGCTTCCGGGGATGCCCTGGATCAACCCGGCCAAAAGGTAACCGCGCTTGCGGATGCCGTCATAGAAGTCGCCGCATCGCGCTACCACCCCTTCTTGCAAGAATACGAGTCCCTCGCCGGCCGCATTCGCCAGGAATTGGATGAGTTAAGAAAGGAAGATCCGTCCGCACGGGCTGTTGAAGCCTACGAGCTTCCGCGACCCTCCGCGCTCCCATCGCCTGTCGTGTCGCTGTTGGACGGCGTCTCGATATCGGATCCCGGCCCCCTGATGCGAATGAGCCAGGCGCTCCGCGAGAGGCATTTTCGCAGAGACCTCGAGGAAATGGCCGGACGCAGTTTACAGCAACTATTGGACGAGCTCCGCCCGCGGCTTCGGCACTGGTTTGTGGCGACGATCAACGCTCTCCGCGAGAGCTTTCGCCTGCAGACGGATCCTCTGAGATACCGTCAACCGGTGCGGGCATCCAATGGTTCAACCGCAGGCGATAGCTCTCTTATGGTAGATATCGAGTTTCTGCGCGGGCAGGCGGTCCAAGCAGAAGTCCCAGGCGGTCCACAAACGGAAATCGAGACGACGCGAAGTTGATCTTACCTGCGATCGGGTAGAGTAACCATGCTTTACGGCAGAGAGAGGGAAATCAAAAGGCTTGTAACAAACTTAGAACAGGGAGTGCACACCCTCGTCTTCGGCGCAGCAGGGGTTGGCAAGAGCATCCTGCTCCGCGAGGCCGCCCGGCGCCTTTCGTCCAACCATGATGCTTCAAGGCTTGCTCCTTATGTGGGCGACTGCAGCACTCGGAGAGTTTTGCTCCAGAATGCGCTTGAAGCGTTGGCAGTGGATCTTAGAGCATCTGTGTCAGCGAAGGCGGATCCCGCCGTGGAGCGCGGAGGCTACCTTCTCAGAGACCTGCGAAACGCACTCATCCGGATCAGCTGTGAACGACCCATCTGCCTCATTCTGGATCACCCGAGGAGGATCCGCTCTAGGATGCAACACCTTTTGGAAATGCTCGAAGAGCATTGCACTCTTGCCTTCGGGGTTACCGCATCGCGGGATAGTTACGATCTTTATTATTGGAAGTTCGACTTGATGGAAATACGCGACCTGCCCAAGGAGAGCGCTCTTCCGTGGATCGATGAAGAACTCCAGCTTATGGGCTACCACGGAACGCTCAGGAATTCGATCGGGAACGAACTGCTCCGTCTGACCGGCGGCAATCCCGGCGCCATATCACAAACCCTCGATGTGATTCGCCTGGAGCGCACTCCGCTGGACGATCCCATTCGCGTCCGCCGCATGCTGATCGAAGGTAGAATTCGAAACATTGCCTCCGCGATGGGTGGCGAGAAGTAACATTCAGAGGCGCACAGGAAAGCCCTAGTACGGCTTGTCGCCCAGGTCGTTGATAGAGACTCGCCCCGCGTCGCCGTCGACGGTGACGACCTGACCGTCCGCGATTCGATGGCTGGCGACGCCTGTTCCGATGACCGCGGGAATCCCGTACTCTCGTGCCACGATCGACGCGTGAGAGAGCACGCCGCCGATGTCGGTGACGACGGCCACGGCCATGGCGAGCAGAGGCGTCCAGGCTGGGGATGTCATCGGCGCGACCAGCACATTGCCGGCCTTCATCCGATCGAATTCCTTGATCGAGTGGATGACCGAAGCTGGAGCGGTCACACGTCCCGGGCTCACCGGGATGCCGCGGATTCCGTTGCCGGCGCCCGCCGCGCCGTACTCAGGCATCCAGCGGCTCAGGCGAAGGCCGAAGACCTTGAACAGACCCGGGAGCAGGACCGGCGGCTTCAGCACCTGGTTCCGCTTCCAGCGTTCGCGTCTCTCGTGCACGTTCCGCTTCATCTGCTCCGTATCGACGTCGGGTTGCGCGCCGAACGCCTCTTGGAGCTCCGTCGCGGTGACGAAGAACACGTCCGCCGGATCTTCGAGGAAACCGGCGCGCACCATCCGGGCGCCGAGTTCGAGAATGAACCGCCGGACGGTTGGCCAACCGCGCCCGAAGAAGAACAGCACATCCTCGCGGAACACCAGGCCGTAGTCGAGAAGCGCTAGCATCGACGACACCACCGCGCGTCGCACGGGACCGACCGAGGCCTTCAAGCGGGCTTCGGCGGCGAGCCGGTCGCGCCGCGCCTGCTCGACCCGCGGAAGCGGCGACTCGTCGGCAAGGAACAGTTTGATCCGTGCGAGCACCAGGGCGGGACACTCGCCGAGCGTCGGTTCCATGAAGTCGAGGTTCGAAATCTGGAAACCGTTCCGATCCAGGTACTCGTGAAAGCGCGAAAGCCACGCGCGTCCGGCCACGCTCTGTCCCAATCTGGCCTCGACCTCGCCGGCCGGCGTTTCGACGAGTACCGTTCGGAGCCCGGCATCCTCGCGGGCCGCTTCGGAGAGCGCGTGCAGCTCCTTTTCGGCTCTCGTCACTTCACTGTCATGGCCGCGCAGTAATAACGCAAGCGGCAAGAGGTGCCGTTCCGGAACCACGAACGGATACATCCGGGTGAAGAACGCCTCGATCTGACCGCTCATGCGGTTGCACATCACGGCGCGAAAGTAGTCCGCATTCGCGCGACAAATTTCGATGATTGCCAGCCACAGCGTTGCCGGGTCGAGGCTTTGCGCGGCGAGATCTTTCCACTTCGCGACAATCCGCTGGTACTGCGCGAGCTCGGTGCGGCGCCAGCCGTGCCTCCACAGGTCGCTGAGATAGCGCAGACACCCACGCGGGGACGGCAGGCGCACCGCCGAGAGTATGTGAAATCTGCTCCGGTCGGCGCGGGCGAAGACGTAACCGTTGATGGTGACCACCTGACCCGCATCTGGTGGGAGGGCTATCCCGAACTCCCTCGTAATTTGCCTCAGGACCTCAGCGCCGAGCGGCAGGTAGGTGGTTTCGAACAGCGGAGAAACGGGCCGGGGCATCAACTCGAGCATGCTGCTGCGTATCAGCATGGTCCCTTTCTTCTGGTCCCCCCACGACACCAGCCCGGTGATCGGCCGCGATTGGACGATGAAGAACCGCCGGCCGTCGTGGGCGAATTCGATGTCCTGGGGCGCGCCGAAATGCCCTTCGATTCGTAGGCCCAGGCGGGCGAGTTCAGACGACTGACGCGGCGTCAACGTCGAGGCGCGACGCCGCTTCTCGGGCACCGGGACGACGCGAGTTGCATCGTCCTCCGCGACTTCCATTTCGACCTTCTCGGCGATGAAGCGAACGCGCACTTTCACTTTGTCTTTGTCGAGCCGGTACGTGTCCGGCATCACCCGCCCCGACACCACGAGCGTCGCCAGGCCCGGATTGGCCGTGATGACGATCTCTTCGCGGTCGCTGGTGACGGGGTTGGCGGTGAACATGACGCCGGAGGTGCGCGCCGGCACCATCGCCTGCACGATGACGCCCATCGCCGGCGGCGCCCCGCTCGGCGCCACGCGCTCCCGGTAGGCGACGGCACGAGGGGACCATAGCGACGCCCAACAATCGCAAATGGCGCGGAGCAGTCTGTCGGTGCCGACAATCTGCAGGAAGCTCTCGTACTGACCCGCGAAACTAAACTCGCGCGTGTCCTCCGCGGTTGCCGAGGAGCGTACGGCTACGGTGGGGTGACCGAGCGAAGTGTAGGCATTGATAATCTCGCGGGCAATGTCGGATGGAATCTCTCCAATTTCCAGTCGGCCGTTGCTCGGCTGCGGACGGTAACACGACTGGAATGCGGCCACGGTCACGCAAAAGCCGGGTGGCACCGGAAAGCCCGCGCGCGCCAGCTCTCCGAGCCTCCCTGCCTTGCTTCCGACGAGGTCAAAATCGGCCATCGTGATTTCGTCAAGCCGGACGATGTATTTCATTGGTGCTCCACCGGTGTGGGCCTGCCCAAATTCGCCGACTGCGACATCGGGGCCCGGGTGCGGCCGCATTTTAAACCTGTGCTGTGAACGCATTGTACCGCCTGACCGGCGGTAATCCCGGCACCATTTTATGAATCCCCGCAGTGATCGCAGGGCGCGCACTATACCGGATGATCCAAAACGTCCGCCGCGTTCTGATCGAAGGTAGAATTCGAAACATCAACTCCACGATGGATGGCAAGAGATAACATTCGTAGCCCCGACCACAGGCGATCAGAGCAGCTGTTTAACAGAGTTGCCATTGTCAATCCCTGATTCCCTTATCCTCGGGCGGGCCTCAATCGCCCCAGGCTCCATTTGAGAGCAGGAGGCGTCGCCATGGTTGTCATAATTACCATGACGACCACCGCAGAGAACGTCGATTCACTGATGACTCGATGGCCGCCAATGGTCAGTGTTGCACCGATGTTTGCAAAGATGAGCCCGACCTCACCTCGGGGAATCATCCCAATGCCGACGGTGAGGCGATCGACACCCTTGCCGAGGACGCCCAACGAACACGCCTGCTTCCCGAGGATGGCAACGACGGTGAGAGCAACGGCCAGGCCAATGATTCCAGGCTGAAGAAAGGATCCTAGATTCGCCCGCATGCCCATCACGACGAAGAAGATCGGGACCAGAAACGAGGAAATCGGGTGGATCAGGTCTTCCAGACCATGTTCGCCCCGCTCCACGAAATCGCGATAGTGGACGTCCTCCAGGATAAGCCCGGCGGCGAATGCGCCGACGATCGGAGCCAGTCCGATGACACCTGCAAGCCAGGAGAGCAAAAAGCAGAATACGAGTCCGGTGGCGAGCAAGACACCACGGGCACGAAGTTTGGACGCAAGAGAAAAAAACCGTTTTGAGAAGAGAACTCCCAGGACAAGCGCTCCGACCAGGAAACCTATTGCCTTTGCAAGGATGAAGGCGATCTCTCCTGCCGCTAATGACTCCCCACTATTCGCGGCAGTGATGATTCCGGTGACAACCGCAAGGATTACGAGACCAAGCACGTCGTCGATGACCGCGGCGCCGAGCACCACGCGCGCTTCGTTGCTCTTGGAACTGCCCAGGTCCTTCAGTACTCGCGCCGTGATGCCGACACTCGTTGCAGTGAGTGTGGCGCCCAGGAATGCATGCACATAGGGACCTTGCTCCGGCAGCATCCATGCGCCCACCCCCCACCCGAGAGCGAAGGGCGCGGCCACACCCAGTGTCGCTACCAAAAGGGATGAGTATCCCACCTTCAACATCTGACCTACGGTGGATTCGAGGCCGACCTCGAAGAGCAGAATCAGCACGCCGATCCTGGCCAGCATGTCAAGATTCGGATCGGTCTTCAGCCATTCAAGATCGGAGACGCCCAGAAGCGGGAGAGTGCCCACCAAAATTCCGCCGATCAGCTCGCCAAGCACAGCAGGCTGTCCAAGTCGAACCGCGAGGTCGCCGCCAAGTTTGGCCACAACGAGGATAATGACCAGGGCCAGGGCAATGCCGCCTACGGGATCGAGATGACTGCCGGCATCGCTCGCCATGGCGAATTGCGGCAAGAGTACCATTGCGCAAAGCAGCAGAATCTTCACCGAGAGGACCTCCAAGGGAATCGTTGTCGATGGGTCCCGGTCCCTATAACCATTTATGGAAGTAGGCGATTCGCGCGAGCACCCAAATGCCGGTCGAAATAACCGCCGTCAAAAGCGCATATCGCCGCCAATGAGCGAGGGTCGCGGGCTTGCCCTCGGACGTTTGGCCCTTGAATCTGGTGATGTCAATGTAACGAACCACAATGAGTACGATGGTCACCGCGAAGAAGATGATGTCCATCACCACCGGCGCTGTTCCCTTGGCAACAAGTGCCGCACAGAGAAACAAAGCGGCGTTGCCCAATGCCATCCAGGTAAGCCGGAGGAATAAAGGCATGCACCCTGTAAGCTCAGTTTGAGATTTTTGTTCTTCTTGGCGCTGCAGACTGGTCATTCCCACCTCCAGATACCCGCGTACTGTTCGGGGCTTGCACGCGACTCGACGTCCACAGACGCGCATCGCGAGATCTGGATGGCGGCCCGACCACCCGGTGAAGTCCTGCGCCGACCCATTGCGGGTCGCCGCACCCATGGTGCATTTTAGCTCCAAGGCAGCGCATATGCTCGTCTTATTTCCGAAGACCCTGCCGTTTTTCAGCCCAATAGTGCTCTACTCGGAGTTCGAAAATCCATGCATCGGATTGCCGATGACCTGGCCGATGTTCCCTTCCTTCGCCATGTCGTTGTCATCTTGGCTCGCGCCGGAGTTGATGAGCTCTTGTTCGATGTAGATTCCGTAGGTAATGTGCCGGTTGTACCAGACCTGGTGGAACAGTGGATCCAACGCCTCTAGGATTTCTGAGTGCCGCCGCGGACCCTCAACCCATTGCCGTTCAATCATCAGGTTTGAAAATTCGGTTGGATTGAGGCGACGAAGCGCCTCGCCCAACGTGGTGAAGTAGAGTAATTTCACGCGAGAAAAGCAAGTCCCTATGTCCGGGTGTGGGAGTTTGTCACTGGCGTTCGGATGGCTGAGGTCCTTCGTTTTGTGGGTAACGAAGGCAAAGCGCGTTCCTGTGGCCTTCGCTGCAATTTCATCGGCATAAGTCTACATTAATATAGCGTCATCGACGCCGTTGAGCTGTCTATGAAAGGGAGCCCGCTTGTCGATGGCACGTTGAGCTGCGCGATCTTTCCAGCCTTTAGCGGTTCCGACTGTCAGCGGATTCGATTCCACGGGGTCGCTCTTGCATAACAGCCAATCAGGCGTAACTTTGAAAGAGTATGGTGCTCGGGTTTGGCGGCAAAACCAGGTGGGGTTCAGGCATTCTCCTGCTCCTCATTTCCTGGGGATTATTGACGACGGAAATCCACGGGATCCTGGGGCACACTCATGACGAGCAAGCCGGCCCTGGGCCATACCGGATCGCCAACACAACCCCCGGCCCTCACCTTACTCGCCTCGAAGTCGTACAGGATGATCCTTTCTGCGGCATCTGTCTAAGCTTCAGGCTCCTGCGTCATAGCCTGATCCCCACGACACACTGTATTGTTGCTTCTCTCTACGTCATCCTGCCTATCAACATCCAGCCTATTACCCTGATTCAAACCGAATCACCTCGGGACGAAAATCGCGGCCCTCCCAGCGCCTGATCACAGCACGGCGACGTTCAAGGTTCTATACCCGCAATCTAATTGAGTTATGGCCTTGGATCGCTGCCCTGGGGGTCACGCATGTTGCATGACATCCCTTGTGCAGCCCAGCTTTCTGTGGAGGAGACATGCTTCGACTAATGAAAATATTAAGCTTCGCGGTTCCCGTTGTATTTTGGATATCGGCCGCCAACACCGTCTACGGTCAAGGAGGTAATATCCAGGGAACGGTCCTGGATCCCACCGGCGCCGTCATCCCTGGAGCGACCGTGACGGTTCGGAATGCGCTCTCCGGCTATCAGCAATCGACGACGACTGACGACCATGGGGCCTTTGTGATTTCCAACCTTCCCCAAAATCCCTACCGTGTGGAAGTGAGTTTTCAAGGATTCGAGCCTTTCCAGCAGGATGTCGATGTCCGCACCTCGGTACCCATCGTTTTGAAGGTTTCACTGAAGGTGGCCGGGGTTACCATCACAGTCAACGTCCAAGCCGCGGCGGATGTCCTGGAAAATGTTCCGACGGCGCACAGTGATTTGAGCAAGGAGGTATTCCTCAAACTACCAACACTTTCGCCGAGCGCCGGATTGAGCGATGCGATCACGCTTACGACTCCCGGCGTTGTGGCTGATTCCAATGGTTTCTTTCATCCCTTGGGGGATCATGCCCAGACGAGTTTTTCAATTGACGGCCAGCCTATCAGCGACCAGCAGAGCAAGCTGTTTTCGACCCAGCTGCCGCTGAATGCGATCGCTTCAATGGAACTGATTACCGGCGCCGCTGCCGCTGAATACGGCGACAAGACCAGTCTTGTCGTCAATGCCGTGACCCAGTCCGGCCTCGGGAGAAACAAACCATTCGGAAGCATCGGCCTGCAATATGGCTCGTTCGGCACGCCGTCGGAGGAGGCATCGATTGGTTGGGGAAATGCCAAGTACGGCAACTTCATCGTGGCCAATACCAGTCGCTCGGGCAGGTTCCTGGATACACCAGAGTTTCAGCCCATCCACGACATCGGAAACAACGAGACGTTTTTCGATCATTTCGATTTTAAGCCCAACAACAAGGACATCTTTCACCTTGACCTGATGGGCGCGCGCAACTGGTTTCAGGTGCCGGACTCGTATGACCAGCCCGGCCAGGACCAGCGCCAGAAGACGATCACATTCAACGTCTCTCCCAACTATCAGCACATCTTCAATCCGGCCATGCTGCTGAATGTGAACGCCTTTTTCCGCCAGGATCAGATCAGCTACTACCCGAGCAGCGATCCGTTCCTGGATACGCCGGCGACGATCGCGCAGACGAGACGCCTAACCAATTACGGGTTCAAAGGCGACATCTCCTACGTCAAAGGCCATCACAATTTGAAAGTCGGCACCCAGATCATGCAGACGCGCTTGCGCGAACAGTTTAACCTGGGCATTACGGATCCGGGTTTTAATGCGGTCTGCGTGGACAGCTCAGGAAATCCTCAGGCTTTGCCCGGCGTCACGGACCCAACCCAATGCGCCGGCTCGGGATTTCTGCCTAATCGCGATTTCCAGCCCGGACTTATTCCCTACGACTTGACGCGAGGCGGCACGCTTTTCGATTTCGCCGGGCAGGCAAACATCAATCAGTTCGCATTTTACGCCCAGGACGCGATCTCGGTTGGAGGCTTTACGATTTCGCCCGGCCTGAGGATCGATCGCTATGACGGCATCAGCAAGGCCACGGGCATTCAGCCGCGTTTTGGCATCTCTTATCTGGTAAAGCCGACATCTACGGTGCTCCGGCTCTCGTATTCAAGAACGATGGAAACGCAGTACAACGAAAACCTGATCCTCTCGAGCGCCACGGGCGCGGGCGGACTCGCAACCAACGTCTTCGGCGCCTTCGGCGACCAACCTCTCCAACCGGGCCGGCGCAATCAGTTCAACGCCGGTCTGCAACAATCGTTTGGCCGTTACTTTATCTTTGACGGCGACTACCTCTGGAAGTACACAAACAACGCCTACGACTTCGACACGCTGTTCAGCACCCCCATCACCTTCCCCATTTCCTGGCGCAAGTCGAAGATTGATGGAGTATCGTTGCGGTTTGGGACCACCAATGTCCACGGCTTGCAGGCTTACACGACTATCGGTCACACGCGGGCGCGCTTCTTCGGCCCCGAAGTCGGCGGGGTGATATTCAATTCACCGATCGACGCCGAGGTATTCCGCATCGATCACGACCAGGCATTCCAGCAGACCACGAACGTGCGCTATCAGCGTCCGAAAAATGGCGCGTGGTTTTCATTCACCTGGCGTTTTGACTCCGGCGAAGTGGCGGGCGCCGTAACCAGCCTTGCCGATGCGCTTAGTCTCACGGCGGCCCAGCAGGCGGCCATTGGATTTTTCTGCGGCAGTCAATCAGCTTCCCTCGGGAACGCCATTTCGTCATGCAGTAGCCTGAATTTCGGCTCCACACGGCTTGTCATCCCGGCGCCAGGGACGTTCAATCCCGACACGAACTCGGCTCGCGTCGCTTCCAGGCACCTCTTCGATCTCGCGGTCGGGACCGACAATCTCTTCCGATCCACTGAGAGAGTTCGAACCGCGCTGCGGTTCAGTGTTGTGAACCTGACCAATAAGGAGGCCCTGTACAACTTTTTATCGACCTTCAGCGGCACGCACTTCGTGCAACCAAGAACCTATCAGGCGGAGTTGCGCTTCTTGTTTTAGAAGGACTGTGGATTTAAGATGAAAGGCCCGACGGGTTGTTCCATGAGTCGCCCCCTCATGTTTCTACTTGAGAGGAGCTCGTAGCGGATCCGCTCTGCAATCGCCCTCATGAGCAGTGGTGGCACGCTGCTGCCTGCACGCGCCCATCTGTCGCGATAACTGCCCAGAAACTGGAACCGTTCCGGATACGAGGCCAGCGCCTTGATTTCCGGGATGGTCAGTTTGCGGATCTCGTATGGGTGGATGAGCCCAATACGTATATGTGCACTCGTTTAATTTTAACGCATTATCATTGCAAATTTCCCGGCTTTTGCAGGATTCTATCCATGCGTTTTCTCAAGCATAAAGCCTTCGCCGGGAGGATTGATGTATCGAATGATAAACACCCGAATCGAGGACATCATTCAGGCGTTCAAGAATTCAGGAGACCTGGAGAGCTACAATTGGCTCCTTTCCGCGCTTCATGACAGGGATGTTTCGGACTTGGACGATTATCAACGGAGGTTCCGAGCGTTTTGGAGAATGCGTTGCGGGGACCCGTATGGCACTGCTTTCTTCGATCGGCTAGAGCACTGCAAGAATGGCTCTGGGGTGGATCCCGTAGCCATTGCCCGCGAACTGTATGCTTATCCGACCCGTGGAGGGCGTCAGACGCTGGAGTTCTCCTTCGCGACGAAGCTGGCGCACATGGTCGATCCCCACCTGCCCATCTACGACGCTATGATCAGCAGCTTTTACTTCCTCCCGGCAGCTTCCGGTTCAAACAATCTGGAGAAACGCCTGGCGCAATGCGCACAATGGCTCGATTTTCTCAAAAGAGAGTATGCCCGCATTCTCGTAGCAGGGCTTCTGGACCCGGCCATTGGCGCCTTCCGCCGGGCGCTGCCGCCCGTGTCTGCGCACACAGATGAAAAAGTGGTCGATTGGCTGATCTGGAAGTTCATTGACCTCGCCCGGGACGACCACCTCGTGGCCCTTTTTCGCGAGAGCCAAGACCTTGTCCTTGTCGCGGCTTCTGGCAAGGCGTTCGAAGAGGAGCGAAGCCACTTGGCGCTCGAGCTCACGGCTGGCCCAGTTCTCGCGAGCAGCCTCGATTTCGTAGAAGCCACGGGCTGCTGGGTTCTCGATGCGCATCAGGACGAGATAGTGGGTTCAGCCGAGATGAGGCGGGAAGAGGGCGCTCTCGATGGTCGCGGATTTGGACAACAGCGCTGTCCATTTGTCGACAGCGCTCTGATCGGAAAGCAGCGCGGAACCCTTGGGAAAGGTGAGATAGAAGAGGCGCACGCGGCGCAGGGTGCGCGGCCCGAAGCCTTTACCGAACCTGGCGGTGAGACGCTCGGCGAGCCGGTTCATGAGCTCCTCGCCGTAACCCGCGCGTTCCTGGCCACGCTGCTGGACCTCGACGATCACAGATGGGGCCTCTCTCTTTCAACTACCGATTGCCCTATTTCAGCCCGCAGCACTTTTTATATTTCTTCCCACTGCCGCAGTAGCAGAGCTCGTTCCGGCTGATTTTCGGTTGATCTCGGCGAAATGGCCGATGCGACATGCGGCCATCGACGAAGGTCCAGGCTCCAGCTTCTTTGCGGAATGTAGAGACCTCTTGGTGCTTGACCTCCTCATCTTTTTGGGAATATGTCGCGATAAACTCGACGGTTCCCTCGGCATCCTGTTCTTTTCCGCCGATAATCTTGAGTATCTCCAGACCATGCCACTGGGATCCTTCGGCCCATTTGCGCGCGCTCTCGTGATCGAATTGAGCCCCGGTGCTGGAATGAAAGGTTCGCTCGATGAAGTCGATATTTACCGTGACGTAAGCAGAATACCGCGCGCGCATTAAAGCTTCTGCCGTTGGGGCGTTAGCTATGCCGTTGAGAAAAGGTTCACAACACTCAGGGAATGGTTTGTCACTTCCGCAGGGGCAATCGGCCATCTCTTTTTCTTATCTTGATTCGCAATTAGACGCGACAGCCGTCTGGAAATCACTGATACGGCGGTCGATCTCGGAGAGTGCGTTCAGTAAATGCAGGCGCCGTGCTTCATGCACAGTCGTCGAGAGTTGCCGTTCGAGATCGACCTTGGCTAGGCGCAGCGACTCCAGTGCACGAATCCTCTCGGGATCGAGACTCGATCCTCCCTTTTTCATCATACGGCGGCTTTCCTGGATCTCTTCCATTCGTTCTTGAAGCCGCGAATTTGCGTCGACAAGTCCTTCTCCGGAGTCTCCCATGCGGTCAGTAGTCCTTTCTGAGACGGGTTGGTCTTCAATACCCAGATGCGATTATATCGATGTTGATCGGGAGTGACAACTGCCGCACCCCGCGAGTTCAGAGAATAGATCGTTGTCGAATGGGACGTCTTCGCGGGCGCAGGCGCGCTTGACGTCTTCCACGAAATCGCCAGGCGAGTAGTCGGCACGCCCGACAGCGCTATCCCGAACTCTGCGGACGACCTTTTCGAGCTGCGTCTTCTGCCAGGCACGGCTGCGCGGGTCGGGGAGCGCCATAATCTCCCTCACGAAATAGCGAAACGAGTTGATCTTTGTTGGAGTTCGCCGGGCTACGGCAGCAATCGCTGAAACGATTTTCTCCGCTGACACTTTCTCCAGGCCGTTTTCCTCATAGGCACCGGAATCGGAGTCGCTCCATGTGTTTCCGGTGGCGTTCTCGTAGGCGTCGCGAACAAGCGCAAAATGCCTGTCGGCATTCTCCTGTCTCTCGCGCGGCGCAGCCGCGCCACTGTGGTTTTCCACAGGGTCAATGCAGCGAGCGAGTTTTCCGCCCTTTGATGATGATTGTCTTTTCTTTTTATCATCATCATCTTTGTTGTTGGCACCTCGTGCCACCGTGGCACCGTGCCATGCTGAGTTGTCGTTCCGTGCCACGGTGGCACGTGGTGCCAAGGTCTTTTCCACAGGCTGCGCGCGCCGGGGATGAGGCGTTTCATCCCAGGCCGGGCCCCTGACAATCCCTTCGAGGGGAGCATACTGCATGAGCAGTTCCCTCGTCGGAGAAGGCTCGCCCTGGCCCTCGATCAGATCCTTAGCGATTGATGCTCTCAACTGCTCCCTGTCCCTTTTGTTCATGTTTCATTTCCCTTTTCAATTCGTTGAACAGTTTCATGAAGTCGAACGTGGCCCCGCTCGTCGTGGAACTCTCGACCACGCCTTTCTTCATGGCGGTGGCCTCGGCGACGCCGACGTAGCTGTGAATGACCGACTCGAGTACAAGGCTCGCTCCAAAAAATTCTTCGACTTCCTGACGGATCATGCGATCGAGATTTTGTCGGCGATTGAACAAAGTGGTCAGAACGAGAATCTTTAGAGACGGGTTGTGAGTTTCGCTGATGGCAGCGATTGTCTTAAGGAGCTGATTCATCCCCAGCAGGGCGAACGACGAACTATCTATCGGTAGCAGGACTGTGTCCGCGACGACCAGGGCATTCACTGTGGCTGCCCGCATCGCCGGCGGCGTGTCGATCAATACGACATCGAAGTCCGACAGGACTGGTTTTAACTGCCGGCGAAGAAGCAGTTCCCGATTGACTTTCTTCGCCTCCAGAAGATCGTCGGCTTCGATATCGATGGAGTTAGGCACGAGATGCAGCTGAGGCCGGATCTCGACGAGGTAGCGGCGGATCTCGGAGACCTCATTGATGATCAGGCGATGGGCCGTTAGACTGAGCTTGTTGAGATCGACGCCGAGGCCGGCGCTGAGATTTCCCTGCTGGTCGAGGTCGATCGCGAGTGTACGGTGTCCCGCCCGGGCAAAGCAGATGGCGAGATTGAGGGCGACGGTGGTCTTGCCGCAGCCACCTTTGGCGTTGGCAAGCGTGATGACGTATGCCATGGGTTCACATCTCCATGATGAAGGTTATCGGTCTGGCCGTATAAGTTGTTCTGCCCGAACAAGGCACGGCCAAACCGACTGTGTCAAACGGCTGTGTCAGTCCACTGTGCTAATTCGAGGCTGTGCTAGTTTTGTGTCAGTTCCGCAGCGGAAGAGACCCAAGACCAGCCGACTCGAATGCGCGAAAATGCCTGATTCTTATGGTTGGGATGTGATGCTGTAGGCTGTGGTTGCGGCCGTTTTGTCCTTCATAACCCCAAGGTCGGTGGTTCGATTCCACCCGTCGCTACCAAACCGCAAAATATTGTTTCCTAATTACATAACGGAATGTTCACGTAGGCGGTTGGACGCCGTTTCCCGACCACCTTGGCAAGCACAACCCCACGGCCCAAAGTGGCACCAGGTTTCTCCGCTTCAAAACGTCATTATAAGTTGTTGTTTAGAAAGCACTTCAGAGAATGCTGCGTGACGGAGCTATGGAGGGTGGGAATCACAAATTGAGAAAAAAACCGTCACATTTCAGCCTCTCATGGTATATTATGTGCAACGTAGTTCTTTTACGGAGATCGTATCGTTGCACAGGATATAGTATGGACCAGTTTGGTGGCCTCAGGGGTGCATCGCGCGATCGGCTGGCGAGGGTCCTTCGCCAAATCAGAGGCGTTATTGCCGCCAATGACGCCGCAAGAGCGCTGGGCGTCAGCCGGAAGGAAGCAACGCGGTTGCTTGCTGGATGGGCAACACGCGGCTGGCTGACGCGAGTACGTCGAGGTCTATTTCTCCCCGTTCCGCTAGAATCATCCACACCGGACATCGCAGTGGAAGATGCGTGGGTGGTGGCAGACAAGATTTTCGCTCCATGCTACATCGGAGGTTGGAGTGCCGCGGAATACTGGGGCTTCACCGAACAAGTTTTCCGTTCAACCTTGGTCATTACCTCACGTCGGCCGCGAGCACGCCGGATTGATGCTCAGGGAACTTCATTCGTCGTGCGCAGTGTGAGAAAGCGCGCGATGTTTGGCCTCAAACCTGTCTGGAGAGGGCCCGTCCGAGTTAACACTTCAGATCCAACGCGAACTATTCTGGACATGCTCGACACGCCGGCTCTTGGTGGGGGTATCCGATCTGTTATAGATGTGCTCAAATCTTATTACGGCTCTCAGCATCGCGATACGCAGATGCTAATTCGTTATGCCGACCAGCTCGGCAACAAGGCGGTGTTCAAGCGACTCGGCTATTTGTCCTCCGTGTTTTTCGAAGGAGAACAGGAGATCATCGACGCTTGCCGGGCGCGCCTGTCGGCGGGAAACGCCAAGCTGGATCCTAAGCTTCCCGCAAACCGGCTCGTAAGCAGTTGGCGGCTGTGGGTGCCTGCAGGATTTTCGAAGGAGGCAGTGCGGTGATCGGCAAGGAAGAAATTCTAGGATTTGCCCGGGAGGTGGGGATCGACCCAAACGTGGTAGAGAAGGATTACGTTCTCGGGTGGATGTTGGCTGGAATTTCATCCCATCCGAGAACTCGGGATACTTGGCTGTTTAAGGGCGGCACATGTCTGAAGAAGTGCTACTTCGAGACCTATCGGTTTTCGGAAGACCTCGACTTCACTCTGCTCGACAGCTCCCATGTGGACGACGCAGTTCTGCGCCAGCTGTTTTCGGAAATCACGCAGTGGGTGTATGACCAATCGGGCATCGAACTACCGGAGAATGAGCGCGTGTTCGAAGTGTACATAAACCCTCGGGCCAAGAAGTCGGCACAGGGCCGACTGGGTTACAGGGGACCCATGCAGCGCCAGGCCAGTTTGCCCCGGATCCGGTTCGACTTGACAGATGACGAGCGGGTCGTTCTCAAAGGCGAGCGCAGACACGTCCACCACCCCTATACCGACGAACCTGAGGGTGGAATCGAAGTGCTTGCGTATTGTTTTGAAGAGGTGTTTGCCGAAAAACTGCGCGCGCTCGCGGAACGCCAGCGGCCGCGCGACCTGTACGACGTAGTGCACCTTTATCGTCGTGCCGTGGACATCAACCGGGCGTCAATCCGCACTACGCTTGCGGCCAAATGCGAATTCAAGGGTATAGCGATCCCTACGGTCGCGAGTTTGCTCTCAAGCCCTCAACACCCTGAGTTGCGTGCTGATTGGGAACAAATGCTTGCACACCAGCTGGCAGGATTGCCGCCATTCGACTCGTTCTGGAATGAGCTGCCGTCGGTCTTCGCATGGCTCGAACGCAAAGAGATCGCGCCGCGCCGTCCAACTATAGGAACGCTCGGCACCGACATTGACACCGCATGGCGTGTGCCGACAATGGCACATTCGTGGCGTGCCGAGGGCATTGCAGCGCCTGTCGAGATTGTCCGTTTTGCTGCCGCCAACCGTCTTTGTGTGGATCTTGAATACCGCGACGAGCAGGGCAGGGTTGGCTCCAGGCTCATTGAACCGTATTCGCTGCGGCGCACCAAGGCAGGGGACATTCTTCTTTATGCCGTTCGTAGCGACAACGGTCAGGATCGATCATATCGCGTGGATCGAATCCTAGGAGCGCGCGCGACCAGCCAGCCATTCAGGCCGCGATACGAAGTGGAACTCAGCCTCGCCGCCCCTCTACACGTGCCGGAGATTTCTCGAGCGGTGCGAACGTCATCTCCTTCTGTGAGGCCAACCCGAACCTCAAGACCAAATATGTATTCTGTACGCCGCTCTGGACAGCTCCGATACGTTTTTCAGTGCGTCTCCTGCGGCAAGAGGTTCGAGCATTCGCAGTATGATTCGACATTGAGGGCGCACAAAACCAAGAGCGGCTACCCCTGCTCGAGTCGCATTGGATCCTATGTCACGACCAGATATTGAACACGTAAGACCACTTGCTCGCCCATTCGCGGATCGGGGTGACTACTGGGCGAATCAGGATTGGAGATGGCGGCTTGAGTTCTGCCTCAGCAGCAGCCCCGCGCTCGCCATAGATGACCACCGGCTGGTCCACGACGGCCGCTTGTTGACGGGTCATCTTCCCGATTCTCCCCGGCATCGACTACGTGACGGCGGAAATGCGCTGGTTGCGCTATTATGGGTCTCCGATCAGATGCGAGTGGGCTCCGACCCTATGACGCGGTTCTGCTACTAACCGGCATGGATGCCCGCCACGAGGGTGGAACTCATGGACTCCAAAGGGGAATCACATGCGCTACGATGAGTTTCGCGATCAACTGCAAGATGCTCTTCGCGCCGTCGGGCTGCTTATCGGGGTCGAAAGCCCAAGCGAGACTGTCGACATTGAGAGCATGGACCGGAACTGGCAAGTCTACACTTGGCGAGGTGAGCGTAAGAGCACGGAACCCTTTGGCGTCTCAGCCGAGATCGCCTTCCGCTGGAGTTCAGTCAACGCCGCTCGCGGACACACTTGCGAGGAAGACGTTCTCACAGAGATGCTTGGGAGGAGAGTACGCAATCCGAAGACTCAGCGGCGCTGGGTACGAGTCGATCTCAAGCTCCACGCGTCTCTTCCGTATGGTTCAACAGCTCGGATACCGGACCCACAGCTTCTCGGTTCCTGGTCCGCTACCGTTGGCGATAAACTCGACAAGCTGCTGACCGATATCCAGGAGCGCGAAGGGCAAATCGTTGCCGTGACGGGATGCCGGGAAGACGCTAAGCTCGAGGTTCAATGCAAACCTGAAGGCGAGCTCTCTCTCACTGGCCTTAGTGTCTCGGCGTTTCAGCTGGCTCAAGTGCCGCGCGTCTGGGATGACCCTGACCGTCGGGATGCCGAAAGGGGTAACAGTAAGGAACTCGCTCGTCTCGCGCGACGGTTCAAGATGGCATTGGAAGAGTGGATCAGCAGCGTCGCCGAACTCGGGAATTGGATCCGCTACTCGCCTCCGCCGCCTGAAGCAAAGCCGCTCGAACCCTTTTTCGAGGACGAAGAGGAGAATGGCGGGCCCGAAACGATTCACTGAGATCGGGATGACTCGGCTCCAGAGAATTTCGTCAATTCCCCAAACTGGGTGCTGGCGCGGAACGGAATTCGGGTGGGAAGGCTATCCAACCTCCCTGACTTACCAACGCTTTCGCCACTTGTCTCGGTAGCTCGGGGGATCCGGAATCGGCACGTTCGGCTCGACCGACCGTTCTGCTATGAAATTGCTCGAGTCTCCACCCTTGATCTTGATGACACCTCTGAGCCGGCCGTCCCTTCCCAGAGTCACCCGGCCGGAACCAGACATCTGGTCGAACTCCCACGCTCCTTGCCAAGTAAATGACACGCCGGACTTGGTCGGCTTGCAGTTGACATAGGCAAGGAGCGCATGCATCCGCAGGCGGTCGCCCGTGCCCGTCAGCGAAATCAGGGCAGGGCCGAGGAAATCAAGTCTGTCGCTCACCCACTGGGAAGTCTCGACGATCCGCCACCAACCTCGATATTCGGATGGAATCAGCTCTTGCATCGTTTCCACCTGGATGAGTTAGCTGAAGCCGGCGGCTACGTTTGAGTGTGGCGGGAGCGGCGCATGTTTCCCTTAATGGTCCGCACGATGATTGCGGCCAGCGTCAGGTGCGTGTTGCCCTGCCAGTGCTCGAGCGCTCGCACCCCGCGCAGTTGCAAGGTGGTCGCGAGTTCGCGGAACTCGGGCGTGTCTTCTTCGGGGACAAGAGGAAAATCTTCAACCAAGGGGACGTCCTCCTTACTCTTTAGCTTCCGCTCCACGAATTCCTCGGCGGCTCGCTCAGCATCCTGCGGCATCCGGACGCCCGCGAATTCCCGCCTCATAGCTTCCTCAGCCTCGCGTGGCTCAATCACAGTAACGTCGCGGTCGAGGGGTCTCCATCAGTTCATCAAGCCTGCCTTCGTCGGCAGCGAAACACCGGTTGACCACGCGGCACCGCATGGCGACGACCTCGGGCCCGAGACGCGTTCCAAAGAACCGCGCTCCCTCGATCGCCCGCGGGATGGAATTCGTCTGCAGGGTCATGCCGTCTTTTTGCGGAAAGCGAATGCGGCCGAGGACGATGGGGCGTTCTTCCTTCGGTACGGCGTCATATTCGCCCGGGAATCGGAGTGCCGCTGCCTCACTCTGAAACAACCACTGCCAGCATCGCTCCGGAGGAACTTCGAGCATGCACTTCATCGCCCGGAGCTTCTTGACCACGAACAAACGATCCGGGATCGAATAATAAAGCCGCACCGGCTGGAACGGCTCACCGGTTATGGTCGCAAGTAGACATCGTTGCTTCTGCATGTTGGGGCTCTTCACTTTCTTTCTCGGCATCCTAACGAATGACTCCGCTGAAAGGCAATCGGAAATGGCAGTCACGAGGCCGCCGGCTGCAATCGAACAACTCCTCTTTCTCAGCTTGATCACCGATAAGCGTTCCCCGGTTTTATTGCTACAATTAGTAGCCGCAGGCGTCAGTATGCAACAGCGTTCCATGAAAATAACCTCCTGAAATGGGTGTCGGCAAGCGCGGCTTTACCGGCAGACGAACTATGCACCAGTCTCGGTCCTCTATTGAGATCTTGCCATGTGCGTTTGCGCCTGGCGGTCACAGACGGGCGCAAACTTCGGCAGGTGAATGGCCACCGACCAATTCGTCATAGATATCGTTGTCGAAGCGAACTCCCTCGTGGGCACATGCGCATTTTACGTCCTCGCGGAAATCGGTCTCCGAGTAGTCCGCTCGTCCCACGGAATTCTCCCGGATTCTTCGCACGATGTTTCCAAGCTGCTTCTTTTGCCGAGCTCGGGTACGCGGATCGGGGAACGTAGTGATTTCTTTGACGAAATATTTGAGACTGTTGATTTTGATAGGGGATCGCTGGCTGACGGCTTCCAGAGCTGCAATTATTTTCTCGACGGGAACATGGTCGAGACCGTGTTCCGCATAGGTTTCGGAATCGGACTGGCTCCATCGGTTTCCCGTCACCTTTTCGTAGGCAGCCCGGACAGCCGCAAAATCGTGGCTCGAAATCTCGTGCATTTCTCGCGGCGCAGCCGCGCCGCTGTGGTTTTCCACTCGGGTGGCAGCACCGACCGAGGTTTTACCGCCATTTGATGATGATTGTTTTTTATAATAATCATCATCTTTATTTGTGGCATGTGGCGCCGCGCAGGCTCCGGGTGCTACGGCGGCACGACGCACCATGGTGGCACCTTCTGCCACGGTGGTGTCATTTGCCACCGTGGAGCCGGGAGCCGTCTCTGCGGCAGGGATCGGCACCTGGTAGACGTTCCCTTTTGAGGGTCGGCCGAGGTTCGCACGCAGTCGACGGATCAATCCTCTCCTCTCCAGGTAAAGTATTGTGTCCTGAACCTTTCTCTGCGACATGAGGACTGATTTTGCCAACTTTGCCAGGCCCACAACACAGGTGTCGCGCCGGAAGCCGTTGGAGAGTAGGTACAGTTGATAATAGACGGCTTTTGCGAACGGATCGAGGGTAGGAAACAGGCTGAAATTGATCGTATTCGGGACACGCAACTCCCCTTTGACCATGGCAAGCCATGCCACGGTGGCATCTGATGCCATGGTGGCGGGCGGTGCCTCCGTGGCAGAGTGCCATGGTGAGTCGCCTTTTGGTGCCACCGTGGCATTGTGTGCCAGGGTTTTTTCCACAGGTGGAGCTGGTCTCGGTCGCCGTGACGTGCCGCCCGTCGGCATGGTAATAACGCCCTCGAGCGGGGCATATTGCTTGAGCAGTTCTCTTCTAGCGGTATGCTCGCCCTGCCCCTGGATGAGATCTCTAGCGATGATGCTTTCAACTGCTGCCGGTCTCTTTTGTTCATGGCTCATTTCCCGTTTGAGTTCGTTGAACAGTTTCATGAAGTCGAAAGTTGCGGAACTCGTCCCGGAACTCTCCACGACTCCTCTCCTCATGGCGGTGGCTTCGGCAACACCGACGTAACGATGGATGACCGATTCCAGGACCAGGCTGGGACCGAAGAATTCCTCGACCTGCTGGCGAATTATCTTGTCCAGGTTCTGCCGTTTGTTGAACATCGTGGTCAGAACATTGATTTTCAGCGAAGGGTTGTGGGTCTCGCTGATCGCGGCAATGGTCTTTAGGAGCTGGTTCATGCCGAGCAGGGCAAACGATGAAGAATCGATCGGGATGATCACAGAATCGGCGACGACCAGCGCGTTGACGGTAGCGGCCCGCATGGCCGGCGGGGTATCGATGACGACGACATCGAAATCTGGCAGGACCGGCTTCAGCTGGCGACGAAGCAAAAGCTCTCGATTGACTTTCTTCGCTTCCAGCAGGTCATCGGCTTCGATGTCGATCGAATTCGGCAGAAGATGGAGCTGAGGACGGATCTCGACGAGGAAGCGGCGGATCTCCGGCACCTCGTTGATCAACAAGCGATGCGCCGTCAAGTTGAGCTTGTTGAGATCGACCCCGAGCCCGGCGCTCAAATTCCCCTGCTGATCCAGGTCGATGGCAAGTGTCCGGTTGCCTGCTCTGGCGAAGCAGACAGCGAGGTTGAGGGCGACTGTGGTCTTGCCGCAGCCGCCCTTTGCATTCGTGAGAGTAGAGATGTGTGCCATAGCGTCTCCTTGAGTTAAAATGGGCGCGAGCGAAGCCGACCGCTGTGAAATCAGCGGTCACGATGCACTCGCGGATCCACCTGTACTGCCCCTGGCACAAGTTGTCCGGGAGCAGCCAGTGGGGCTGTTGTGGGGCTGTCCTGTTGCAGACAGCAGCACAAACGGTCCTAAAGCAACTTCAAGGAATCCGCGTTTTTATTGGCTTTTTTTATACGGTATGTTGATGAGGTAAGGCACTTTAGGGATTCATAACCCCAAGGTCGGTGGTTCGATTCCACCCGTCGCTACCAAACCTGCTTTCCTCCAACCATAACATAATCACGGTTTTGCAGTCGGATTCGGCAACCCGAAGATTGGGCCAAAAACCGCCGTTTTCGACCTTTCTGACAAATTTCTGACAAATTCAAGGTTGGAGGCTTCTCGAATCAGCCCAAAACGAACAGATTCGCCGCCGGATTTCGACGGTCATTTCGTTCGTTCTACGACGTGAAAAGCTCGCGCCATTTTGCGGCTCAACTGTCGTCTTTGCCCTCAACTAAGAAGTCAGTAACGATTGGATTCTGTATCTGCACCCGCAGTGTGTAGGCGACAGGAGGGAAGGCGAGTGATTCGCGCAATTGACCCAGTTACTGAGGTTGAGGCCAAGCGCCGCAACGGCTACTTCAAGGTGGCGCGCGCCGTGGCCTTCGCCACCGAGGACGGGAAGTACGCCGACATTTGCTTCTACTCCAGGAGGCAGGGCGACAGTGCTCCTCTGGTGATCAAAGGCGAGCCGGCCGCCCTCAAGGCGCTTCTCGGTTTGCTCTACAACAGCATTGCGGGAGACCTTTCATGAATGCGTTGCGACGTTATCAAGTTCAGGGCAGACAGGTGCTTTGGCACCCGGAATGCATCGGCGGGTTCCGTGAGGACCGGCGGGCCGGCCTGATCTACGGTCCCTACAAACTGAGCGACGGAACATTCGCCAACAATGCAGAAGAGGCGTCGACCAGAGAGGATTTTTGCCCCTACTGCGGACGGACATAAGACATGGGAACGGTGATCAAAATGGATGCAAGAACGAGACGCCAGATCAACCGCGAGCTATTCGATTTGACCCACACGAACCCGGATCTCGGAACCGGCATTGGCCGGACGATTGAGATCATCCAGAAGCACCTGGGCGAGGACGCAGCCGACGTAGTGAGTGGTATCTACTGCGGCGAATTCGGCGAATCCCGCGAAATCATTCCCGGACACCACTCCGCGCTCGTTCTCCAATGGGGCCATAAGCGCCTGGAAGTCGCCCACGTGAGCTAAGGATGCGCGGGGCAGCAGAATCGAGTGCTCGGACGCCCGCTGAACAGGCATTTGCAGTCATGATCGAAAGGAGGTCCCCGAAACAAACTGTCCGATTGCAATAATTCCCACCAATGATCCGCATTAAACCACCGCAGCAAAACCCGCAGGCCATCGCGCCTGCGGTTCCTCTGTCACGGCCCACAGAGAGATAATTCACTTTTTGGGGGTAGGAGAAGGTTAGCAGCACCTGGGGTGGGAATCACCCACAATCATTCCGCCGGGCAGGTAAAGTAGGGGATTTTCACCAAGCCCCTTTCGGCCTTACTCTTCCGGGATCTTATTGGTCTTGGAGTCTCCATCAAAAAGTATTCTTCGTCATTGACAAATATTTAAGTATATGCTGAAATACTAAAATATCTGGTGGCAGAGAAGCGAACTTTCAGATCGATCTGGCGGGTACTGGCGAGCCCGAGTCCCACAGTCACAAGAGATCAGGAGATTCGATTTCCAATGTACACTTTCAGGGGGTTTACCAAATACGGCATCGCTTGGGCCACTATTTTCGCCTTGACGGTGTTTGTTGTGTGGCTCACGGGGAGTGAGCGGAAAAGCTCTGCTTCTGAATACTCCGGGCAGGCATTCGTCAACAGCCTGCAGCGAGCACCGGAGTCTGTCGATCCGTGGACGGCTAACCGGCTGTTAGAAGCGGA
This sequence comes from Terriglobia bacterium, assembly GCA_020072565.1. Classification (NCBI taxonomy): domain Bacteria; kingdom Pseudomonadati; phylum Acidobacteriota; class Terriglobia; species Terriglobia bacterium. The sequence goes on along the minus strand of JAIQGI010000049.1, from coordinate 18,133 downwards.
GCGGCTGGCAAGGATCGTTTCCGATCCAGGCAACAGCAAGCCGCTGATTCTTAATTTTGGCCCCGCCGTGCTCTTTAAGAGAGAGCATGTACCTGGCGCGAAACTAATAGGGCCACTATCCGAGCCTGACGGACCGAAAAATCTGCAAAAAGAGGTGATGAATCTGTGGAAAGATACGGAAATTGTCATTTATTGCGGCTGCTGCCCATGGAATGTGTGTCCGAATGTCCGTCCGGCATTCCAGGTGCTGCAAGACATGGGGTTCAAGAAAGTAAAGGTTCTGTATCTTCCGACCAACTTCAGACAGAGCTGGGTTAATAGGGGATTTCCTGTCCAAAAGGAACAATGACACTAGCCTTGAGTCGCATTCATTGCCTTGCTCAATAATGAACGAATGAGAACAGGATCTAACAAAGAGCCATAACCACATGCCGAGCCCAAATCGTCAGTACAAAACCGCAATTTACGAACAATTCTCCCGCATTGGCAAAGCCATCTCAAACTCAAGCCGGTTGGAGCTTTTGGACCTTCTGTGCCAGGCTCCTCGGACCGTGGATGTCCTGGCAAAGGAAGCCAGCCTTGGTGTAGCCAACACATCACAGCACCTAAAAGTGCTCCGCGCAGCTCGCTTGATAGAAGCCGAAAAATCAGGGCTTTTCGTGACCTACCGCCTGGCTGACGAGACGGTCTGTGAATTCTTCCGCTCGCTGCGCGTACTGGCCGAAACGCGCTTGACAGAGGTTCGCGAAATCACGCGCAACTTCCTGCAGGGCCGAGAAGGCATGGAACCTATCGATCGGAAGGCACTCCTGGCTCGCGTGAGGAGCGGCGACGTCACAGTTCTGGATGTTCGTCCAGGGGAGGAATACAAGGCTGGTCACATACCAGGGGCGCTTTCGATTCCTCTCAAGGATCTCGAGCGCCGTCTTTCGGACCTGCCGCGGGATCGCGAAGTTGTCGCCTACTGCCGAGGCCCTTATTGTGTCCTGGCAGTGCAGGCAGTAGAACTCCTTCGGTCGCGCGGATTCAGCGCTTTCCGCCTTGAGGAGAGCGTCCCCGACTGGCGGGCGGAGGGCCTGCCTGTCGCCGCAGGCGAGGAACGGTAGGCATATGGGCATTTGGGACAAATGGCCGATTTACCTGGACTACAACGCTACGACACCGCATGCACCTGAGGTTGTGGCGGCCATGAGACCGTTCCTTGAAGGTCACTTCGGAAATCCGTCCAGCGCGCACCGATATGGCGCAGTCACACGCGCTGCTGTTGGTCAAGCCCGTTCCCAAATTGCCGAGATCCTCAACTCGAAACCGGACGAAATTGTGTTTACCAGCGGAGGGACGGAATCCAACAATTACGCTATTCGCGGAGCTGCCCTGGCTGGTGCGCAGCGGGGACGCCACATCATTACCACGCTGATTGAGCATCCGGCAGTGACAGAGGTGTGCCGCAAATTAGAGACGGAGGGTTTCGAAGTTTCGTGGCTCCCCGTAGATGAAAATGGGCTGGTGCGTGTCGAAGAGGTGGAGGCGGCGGTTCGTCCGGATACTATCCTCATTACGCTCATGCATGCGAACAACGAAGTCGGAACCATCCAGCCGATCCGGGCTGTGGCGGAGGTCGCGCGGCGGCGCGGAATCATTGTCCATACCGATGCTGCACAATCGGCCGGCAAGATCCCCACCGACGTTCACGAGCTCGGCATCGATCTCTTGTCGATCGCCGGACACAAGCTTTACGCGCCCAAGGGCGTCGGTGCCCTCTATAACCGTGATGGGATTACCTTGCACCCGCTGATGCACGGGGCCGGGCAGGAACATGGGCGCAGGCCGGGGACTGAGAACGTCCTCGAGATTGTCGGCCTCGGCGCGGCTTGCGAAGTTGCCAGGCGTGACTTGGCAAAGAACATGGCGTGTATGACGGAAACCCGGGATGAGCTGGAGCGGAGGCTCCGCGAGACAATCGGTGACGTTCGGGTCAACGGGCAGCCGGAGCGGCGCCTGCCCAATACTCTAAGTCTCAGCATCCGCGGCGTCAACGCCCATGAGCTTCTCACCGCGATCGAGCCCCATGTTGCCGCATCAGCGGGAGCCGCCTGCCATTCCGGCGAGGTTCTGACCTCCCATGTTCTTTGCGCGATGGGAGTCCCAGAAGATTGGGCTCGTGGCACCCTCCGGCTCTCTACCGGAAGACACACGACCCGTGAGGAAGTGCGTGACGCCGTAATCGCGATCGGGGATGCTGTGCGCAGGCTACGCCGCACGGAATAGAGGAGAGAACCAGCATGCCGTCAAAGATGGTAGTGATCCTCGGTGGTGGCGTCGGCGGGATGATCGCCGCCAATCGGTTGAGGGGGCGCCTGACTGCGGATCACCGCGTGGTGCTCGTGGAACGCGACCTCGAGCACGCGTTCGCGCCTTCGTTTCTGTGGTTGATGACCGGCGATCGAAAACCCCATCAGGTCCGCCGCCCCGTGGCAAATCTGCTGCGTCGAGGGGTCGAGTGCATTCATGGCAACGCGGAAGCGCTGGACCTGACCACGAGGAAAGTGTTCACGAGTGCCGGCGAAATCCCCTTCGATTACCTCATCTTGGCCGTCGGCGCGGAACTGGCGCCGGATGCAGTTCCAGGTTTGCCGGAGGCTTCACAGACATTCTACACGTTTGAGGGCGCCTCGCGCCTCTACAAGGCCTTAGCGGGCTTTGCTCGCGGCAGCATCGCGGTCGTGGTAGCCGCCATGCCATACAAGTGCCCAGGCGCGCCGCACGAAGGGGCGATGCTGATCGCCGACTATTTCCACCGAAATGGGCGCCGGACCGGTATTGACATTCAACTTTTCACCCCCGAACCACAACCCATGCCCGTGGCTGGGCCACAACTGGGCGCGGCAGTTGTGGAGATGCTCGAAAGCAAGCAGATCCGCTTCCAGCCTCTCCACACCCTGGCGGCCGTCGACCCGGCGGAGCGGGTCATGCGATTCCAACAAGGCAACAGCGAGAGATACGACCTGCTCGTAGCTATTCCACCGCATCGTGCGCCGCGCCTGGTGCGGGAGGCGGGTCTAACCAATGCCGCGGGTTGGGTGCCGGTCAATCCCCAGACGCTCGCAACCGAACATCCCGGCGTGTTTGCGATCGGAGATGTGACCGCGATTCCCATCCCTGGACGCTGGAAGCCGGATGTCCCCCTGATGCTGCCGAAAGCCGGCGTGTTCGCCCACGTGCAGGCTGAGGTAGTAGCAGCGCGAATTTCCGCTGAAATCGAAGGCCGGAAGCCGGATGAGACTTTCTGCGGCAATGGGTACTGCATGCTGGAAACGGGTGAGGACCTGGCAGGATTCGCTTACGGAAACTTCTTTGCAGAGCCATCGCCTCAGGTCAACCTGCGGCAAATCGGCAAGGCCTGGCATATCGGAAAAGTGTTATTTGAGCGATGGTGGCTCTCACCGCCTGGGTGGAGGCGGGCGACATACGGAGCCATGTTGAAGATGGGCGGCAGGCTATACGCCATTCCCATCACGGTCTGAAAAACCAGAGTTTCGAAGGATACACTCATGCAATATTTGATTATCCTGAACGACCCACCCTACGGCTCGGAACGCAGCTACAACGGTCTCCGGTTGGCGACCTCCCTCGCCAAATCAGAGGGAACCGGCGTATCCGTTTTCTTGATCGGAGACGCTGCTTCCTGCGCAGTTACCGGGCAAACGACACCCAACGGCTACTACAACATAGAACGGATGCTGAAGCATCTGGCGGCCAAGGGAGCGCAGGTTGGCGTATGCGGCTCCTGCATGGATGCTCGTGGCATCAAGCCGGAGATGCTTGCCGAGGGAGCCCACCGCAGCTCGATGGACGAACTTACCTGCTGGACCGTAGCAGCCGACAAGGTCCTCGTGTTCTGATGCCGATCCCGGCTGAGTCGCCCCGGAGCGCTATGAACATCACCCCGGAGACCTACGCTCGATGGAGAGAATCTGCCCTCGGCACTCTAACCGAGCAGATGGAACAAAGAGCCATCTTTTCACTCGTCGGCGATCCCAGCGGACTGAGGGTCCTGGACATCGGATGCGGAGACGGAGTCTATGCCGTCGAGGTATAGCGAAGAGGGGGCAAAGTCTTTGGCCTGGATCGGTCGCTTCCCATGTTGGAGGCAGCGCGGACGAGGGCAATCTCATCGGGTGCTTGCGTCAGGTGGTGCCAGGGTGCGGCCCAATCTTTGCCCTTTCGCGACGCCTCGTTTGACCTGGTCCTCGCGGTCACAGCACTGTGCTGGATTACAGAACCAGTTGTGGCTCTCAAGGAGATGAACCGGGTACTTCGCCCGGGCGGAGCTGTAATCGTTGGAGAACTTGGTTGCTGGAGTCTCTGGGGCCTTGCGAGAAGATTCCGGGGCTGGCTGGGCGCCGGCACTTGGAAGAGAGCTCATTTTTGGACCGCCAGGGAACTCCGTGAGCTCCTGGCAGGCGTCGGACTACGAGCTGAAGATGTCCGCGGCGCAGTGTATTATCCGCCGTCCGAGATTCTATCCAGGCTGATGGGTTGCATCGAGGGATCCTCTGCCCGCTTGCGTCCATACGGAGCGGCATTCATTGCCGTGAGATCCATCAAAACAATCCGCAGTTGAGTGTTAAATTTGCCACGTCGGTGGTGGGGCCCGCCTGGGAGCGACTGCTCCCGAACTGTCTTCGCGGACCCAGTTTTGATCCCTGGTTGTTCATGGCCGCGCCTGGAAGGAATCCCCACAGGCCGGCTTTTCTGAACAACCGTTCAGGAAGAATTCAGGATGTCGTCAGTAGCCGTCATTGTTGGCGAGGGCGTATGCTTTGTATGTTTATAGGAAGGAGATGACGCTTGCGAATCCTTGTGGTGGAAGACGAGCCAAAGGTCGCAAAGGCTCTGAGGGAAGGCCTCGAAGCCGAATCATATTCCGTCGCAGTCGCTCCTACCGGCGAAGAAGGATTCTTTCGGGTCAGTTCCGAGCGGTTCGATCTCGTGGTGCTGGACATTATGCTCCCTGCAAGGAGCGGGATCGAAGTGCTCTCCACGATGCGGCGGCAAGATATACAGATTCCCGTTCTAGTGCTGACCGCTAAAGATGCCGTCGAAGATCGCGTGCTCGGGCTTGATGTCGGCGCCGACGACTACCTCGTAAAGCCCTTTGCCTTCCCAGAGCTCTTGGCGCGCATTCGTGCGCTGCTGCGTCGGGGGAAACCAGAGCGTCCAGTCGTGCTGAAAATCCAGGATTTGCAGGTAGATCTGATGAGCCGAACAGTGACACGCGGAACCCAAACCGTCGAGCTCACGGCCAGGGAATTCGAGCTCCTTGAATTCCTTCTTCAGCATCAAGGAGAGGTCGTTTCTCGTGAGATGCTCGCACGGGATGTCTGGAAAGAAGTCATGCGACCCACTCCGCTGGATAACGTCATTGATGTGCACATGGTCCGGCTGCGTCGCAAGATCGACGAAGGATTTTCGACCAAGCTTGTGCATACGGTTCGCGGCGTCGGATTTGTATTGAGAGCGGAAAAGCCATGAAGCGATTTCGGCCCCGGAACGTGCGTACGCGCCTCACCCTCTGGTACGTGACCGTTCTTGCCGGGGTACTGTTGATCTACGGGATCAGCAGCTCAGCGCTGTCGCTCTTCCAGTTGCGCAGGCAGCTGGACGACCTTGCCATCGAAGACCTGGAAACCGTCGAAGGCTTCCTGAGCTTCGACTCGAAGGGGAAACTCATCCTACGGAACGACCACCACGATCATCCCTATCCGGCAACCATGCTGGAGCGGTTTATGGAAGTGCGAGCCGAGAATGGAATCCTTCTGTATCGCAGTGAATCTCTGGAAAATCGCGCTTTGGCCGGGATTCCTGACCCGGAGGAAGGCGTCGGCTCCTATTCGCCGCGCTCGATCCGCTTGTCCGATGGAACGCGCGTGCGCGTGGTCAGCAAACGACACATGATCGAGGGCCGTCCCACATTAATCAGGGTCGGATTTAGTGAGGAGGTCATGTGGCAGGGCTTCCGGCGGTCTACCTTTAGCCTGATCGCCGGATTGCCGCTTGCGCTTGCGCTGGTCGGGGTGGGCGGCTATTTTTTGGCCAAGCACGCTCTGAGTCCGATCGCGCGCATGGCGCGCCGGGCACACGAAATCAACGGGGAGCGGCTGAGCGCGCGCCTGGACGTTGAAAATCCTGTAGACGAGCTCGGTCTCCTGGCCCGCTCATTCAATGAAACTCTCTCAAGGCTGGAGAGCTCGTTCGAGCAACTGCGTCGGTTCACCTCGGACGTCTCGCACGAACTCCGCACTCCTCTCACAGCCATCCGCAGTGTCGGTGAGGTCGGGCTTCAAAAGCAGGGCGGCATTGAGCATTATCGGGAGGTTATCGGCAGCATGCTCGAGGAAACCGGGCGGCTGAGTCATCTAGTAGACAGCCTCTTAATGGTCGCTCGTGGCGACGCTGGCCAAATCAAGCCCGAACGGACGAGCATTCCCATTCTACCCCTTGTGCGCGAGGCGGTCTCTCTTCTCGAAGTGCTTGCCGAGGAAAAGGACCAGAAACTCTCGCTTGCAGGTGATAACAGCGCGGAGGTTCGAGTGGACCGCGCGATTCTGCGTCAGGTCTTGATCAACCTGCTCGATAACGCCATCAAGCACTCTCCTAACGCTGCCACTGTTTCGATCCGTGTCTTTCAAAGAGACAATCAAACGGTCGCGGTCGAAGTGGAGGACAGCGGGCCGGGGATTCCTGCAGAACACCGGGACAAAGTGTTCAATCGATTTTATCGCGTGGATAAGGGACGCTCGCGCCAAACAGGCGGAGCAGGCCTTGGTCTGGCCATCGCGAAGTGGGGTGCCGAGGCACACGGCGGACGCCTTGAGCTCGATTGCCCAGCAAGAGGCGGATGCATCTTCCGCCTGCTTCTGCCACCATCCGGATCGAATAACGAAAACCGGGCCACACTTCCAGATGAAGGAGGCAATCGCTTTCTTGCTCAGCAAGCCCTTCGGGAGCGCCAGCGAGACGCATGCACCCAGGGAGCGGCAAGCGAAAGAACGTCATGATTGAGCGGCCATTCCACGCGCCGACGGCACAGAGGAAGTCCATAACATGAAAGAAACGACGGGGAGAAAAACAGACATTTTCTGACGAGGGAACGTAGGTTCCGGACTCTGGACCTCTGGGCCGGAACTTGGCCAACCATATTTGGCTGAATTGTGTCTGAAAGGAGAGATGCGACATGCCTACGCTTTTGATCCAGCGACTCGTCCAAAGCCATGATTCACCGGCCGTGATCGTCATCCGGTTCCTTGCCGGCGGCGTGTTCTTCATCGAAGGGGTCAAGAAGTTCCTTCTTGCCGCTCAGTGGGGCGCCGGGCGTTTTGCCAAGATAGGCATCCCCCTGCCGGACATTACCGGTCCGTTTGTGGGCGGAGTTGAGATTGTTTGCGGGCTGATGCTCCTGATGGGCCTGCTTACGAGGCTCGGAGCCATACTATTGCTCATCGACATCAGCGTGGCTATCGCCACTACCAAGGTGCCCATCCTTCTGAAGAGCGGCTTCTTTGCAATGGAAGATCCCGCACGAACGGACTACTCCATGTTCATGAGCCTGCTGTTCTTACTGATTGTGGGTGGCGGGCGATGGTCGCTGGACATGGTGCGGCTCTCGCGGAGGCTTATACGAAGTACCGGAGGGGGAAACGTCTGACGATAACGCCGGACTCGGACGCTGGGCGGTGGCCGCTTCCGGCTCACCCTCATCATCCTGCGGAGGAAGCTGCCCATAAGAGGTCATTATTGGCCCAGGGATGTCTGACCGCCAGAGAGAGGATGAAGAGTATGGACATGAATACAAACAAGCGTCGGGAATCCATCCTATTGGTGATGGGGCCGGAATGAAAATGGCTTCTCCTCCAACGATCGGGAAGGAACCGCCTGCGCGTCAGAAACGCGCACCCCTTCTTGAGCTGGCGTTCTTATTCCTGAAACTTGGGACGATTGCCTTTGGCGGGCCGGCTGCTCACATCGCGATGATGGAGGATGAGGTTGTCCGGCGCCGCCGGTGGTTGTCGCGAGAGGAGTTCCTCGATTTGCTTGGTGCAACTAACCTGATCCCGGGTCCGAACTCGACCGAAATGGCGATCCATGTCGGACATCGGCGAGCAGGGTGGCCGGGCCTCTTGGTTGCAGGAAGCTGCTTCATCCTGCCGGCAGTGCTCATCGTCACAGGGTTCGCCTGGGCTTACGTCCGCTTCGGCTCGCTCCCGCAGGTGGGCGCCATTCTATACGGGGTGAAACCCGTGATCATTGCCGTCGTCCTGCAAGCTCTATGGGGACTTGGACGGGCCGCACTCCGGACAAGGTCATTGGCAATCGTCGGAGCTGCAGGAGTTGTTCTCAGCTTTCTCGGGGTCAACGAACTGGCCATCCTCTTCGGAGGAGGGCTGATAGTTGGCCTTGGGAACTGGCTGGTCAAAAACAGAAAGCAGGGCAAAAGCCTTCTCTCCTTCGTTCAGGGCGCGCCGCTCGCCGTCCTCATGCAGGCAACCGCCACGGCTGGGGCGACGGCTGCTCCATTCGGTTTATGGCCGCTCTTGCTATTCTTTTTAAAAGTCGGTTCCGTGCTCTTCGGTAGCGGTTACGTGCTCCTGGCCTTCCTGCGCGCTGATCTGGTCACGCGCTGGCATTGGTTGAACGAAGGGCAACTGCTGGACGCCATCGCCGTTGGGCAGGTCACGCCTGGACCGGTCTTTACCACCGCCACCTTCATCGGCTACGTGCTCGGCGGCCCTTCAGGAGCAGCCGTTGCCACCATCGGAATCTTTCTCCCTGCGTTCCTATTCGTAGCCATGAGTGGCCCTATCGTGCCTCGAATCAGGAAATCCGCGACGGCAGGTGCGTTTCTGGATGGCGTTAACGCAGCTTCTTTGTCGTTGATGGCGGTGGTGACTTATCAGCTTGGCCGGGCGGCGTTGGTTGATCTGGTGACACTAGCTCTCCTGGCAGCAAGTCTGATTCTGCTCCTCCGTTTTCGCTTCAATTCAGCATGGCTCGTGCTGGGCGGGGCGCTGGTCGGCTTGCTCAGCTCCATCCTGGGCAAAGCGGCATGAACCGCTATCAGGTCGGAAGCCAGTTATGCCCACCGTGAGCGAGATGGCAAACGCGATGGCTGCTACGGCCAGGAGTTCAACGTATGGTTGAGGCCGCTCTATTCTGAAAAATAATTCAGGAAAATGTCAGTGGCCTAGCGTGTGCATAAAGCCTATAAAGGGGATTGCGCGCCGTCGCTAGAAAATCTCTTGAGGATGTCGCAAAAGGCCAGTTGTGTGCCGTCGCTGCGGCTTGTGCCCGCAGTTATGGCAGTCGACCTGGTGGAAAGGGATTGCCTTCCAGGGATTGTGGAACAAACATGGCACGCTTGAAGCTTGTGCAGATTGGTTCCTATGCACGGAGTACCCATGAATGAATATTAAAACTCGGGAGGGCTGATTTGTGCGTCCCCTATTCCACACCACCATCCTATTGATCGTCTCGGCTGCCCAGGCTTTCCCGCAAACTGCGGCCAAGCCCCTCTCACTGGAAGACTGCATCCGCCTGGCACAGGGCGCCCAGTCCTCGATCAGCATTGCCCGCCAGGAAGCGGAGATCGCGCGTTATGGTGTAGACCGCGCAAAAGCGGGATTTCTCCCCCAGGTCCAGGTGAATAACGCCTTTACCTATAACAGCCCGCAACTGGGCAATCCTGGAGAGTTCTCATTCGTCGCATTGAATGGGATCCGCGAATACAACACGCAACTGACGGCGGTTCAGGACCTGGATGTCGCCGGCCGGCTCAGAGCGGAACTGGCCCGGGCCCGGGCGGACCGTGACGCTGCGGCGGCCAGTCTCAACCTGAGCCAGCGCGACCTCAAGCGCGCCGTGTCCGCCAGTTTTTACCGAGTCCTGCTCGCGCGTCACCTGGTTCAGTCGGCCAAAGACACTCTCGTCGAGGCGCAGGCCTTCGCGGACCGGACCCGGCTTCTTTTCGAGAAAGGGGAAGCCGCCCAGGCCGACGTTTTGAAGGCCGCATCCGATATCGCTTTCCTGGAGCAAAATCTCAATGCGTCGCAACTGGACGCGGAAGTTGCCAATCACGATCTCGCCTCTTTCTGGACCGATGCGACGGGCGACAGCCTTTCCCTTGAGGATCCTCTATCTCAACCGCTTCCATCCCTCGAATCGATACTCGGCGCTGCTCCTTCCACGGGAGCTCTATACCTGCGGCGGCCTGAATTCAGCTTGTTGGATGCGCAACGGCAGGGATTTCTGGCGGACGCCAGGCGGATTCGGGCCGACTTGCTCCCGCAGGCCAGCATTGTTTTTCAGTACGGGATCGACTCGCTGCACCTGCACATCAGTGATCGTGGTTATGCGGCATTTGTCAGCCTGAACATCCCCGTCTTTGACTGGTTCAAGACGCAGAATCTGGCACGGCAGTTTCAGCTCAAGGCACAACAGGTTCAAGTCAACCGCGAGATGGCCACCCGGTCCTTTTCGAAGGAATACCAGGATGCTATCTCGCGCTTGAAATCACTGGCCCAGCAAGTCGCCTTGACAGAGAAGCAGGTGAAGCTGTCGGAAGAAAACCTGCGCATGAGTCGCGTGCGTTACGAAGGTGGGGAAGGAGCGGCGCTCGAGGTCGTCGCCGCGCAAAATCAACTGGCCCTGGCGCGCATCAATTATTACACGGCGCTGGCCAGCTTTTGGAACGCCAAAGTTGATCTGGAGGTCGCCACAGGCAAATGAAAACGCCACTTATCTTTGGAATATGCCTGCTTATGGCAGGCTGCTCTGCGAAAGAAGAATCATCCCCAACGCCGGTCGTCAATGTAAAGGCGGTGCGAGCCGAGGTCGCGGACGTGCTGATCTCAGTGGGTGCATCCGCCACCATATACCCGCGCCAGGAGGCAAATATCGCCGCGCGCCTGACCGCCCCGATCCGGCAACTGCATGTTCGTAAGGGGGACAACGTCCGGGCGGGACAGGTGCTTGCCGAACAGGAAGACCGGGATCTGGCCGCCCAAAGGAGTGAGGCCGCCGCCGCAGTCATCGATGCCGAGGCCAGCCTGCAGAAAACAACCGCAGGGACTCTGCCCGCCGACGTGGAGCGAGCCCGCGGGGAGGTGGCCAATGCCGAGGCGTCGCTGAACCAGGCGCAGAAAATGTACGACCGGCGCCGCGAACTGTTCGCACAGGGCGCCATTCCCAACCGGGATCTGCTGACCAGCGAAACCGAGTTGTCACATGCGAAGACTTCATACGAAGTCGCTAAGAAATCTCTCGATCTGCTCTTGAACCAGTCGCGCGACCAGGATATTCGCATTGCCCAGAGCCGGTTCGATCAGGCCAAGGCCAGGCTGAGCTTGCTCGACGCGCAGCTTCAATTCGCGAAAATCCAGTGCCCGTTCGACGGCACGATCGTCGAACAATTCATGTATGCGGGAGATATGGCCAAACCGGATGCGCCCATTTTTGCCGTGATGGATCTGTCCGTTGCCATAGCTCGTGCCCAGATTCCGGAAGGGCAGTCCGGGGCCGTGCGCATCGGGCAGGCGTGCTCGTTTACGCCCGCGGATTCCCCAACATCCACATTCGAGGGCAAATTGTCGGTGGTCAATCGCGCGGTGGATCCCGCCCGGCGCACGATCGAGGTCTGGTGCGAGATTTCGCGTTCCGGTTCTGCACTGCGGGCCGGCGCATTCGGCAACGCGACCATTATTACCGGCACGGCACCCAAAAGCATTATGGTCCCGTTGCCCGCGGTCCAGTTTCAGGAAGGGACTCGGAGCGGGTTCGTGATGGTTATTGATGACAAGCATGCAGCGCGCAAGAGAGAGGTCGAAACCGGCGAGATCGCCAACAACATGGTCCAGATCACCAAAGGGATCAATCCCGGCGAACTCGTCATTGTAGAAGGCGGCTATGGGCTTCCGGACGGAACGGAAGTTCGTCTGGCAGAGGAGAAGAAGTAGTGACTTCCAGTCTCGGAGATTTTATTGAAGGCCACGGCAGAGCTCTGGTCCTCGTCGTCATCAGCTTTGCCCTTGCCGGTATCGTGTTCATGTTCCAGATTCCGATTTCGATTTTCCCGCAGACGGATTTCCCCCGGATCGTCATCCTCATCGACAATGGCATTGCTCCGGTCGACGTGCAGATGCTCACCGTGACGCGTCCGATCGAGCAAGCCATACGTCTCGTTCCGGGCATCACGGACGTGCGGTCGGTCACGGCGCGCGGTTCGAGCGAGATCAGCGTGTTCTTCCGCTGGGATGTGGACATCCACGATGCGCTCCACCTCGTGCAAGGGCGAATCACACAAATCCTGCCCACCCTTCCTTCAAACACTCACTTCTACATCAATCGCCTGACCTTTTCTGTCTTTCCCATGGTCGGGTTCAGCATCACCTCGCCCACTCGAAGCACGGCGGAACTGTGGGATCTCGCCTACTATGACATAGCCCCTCGCCTCTATCGCCTGCCGGGCGTTGCCGAAACCCGCATCGTCGGAGGGCGGCCGACGGAATATCACGTTCTCGTCGATCCCGGCAAATTGAATAGTTACGGCCTCCCCGTCACCAAGGTAGTCGATGCCATACGAAACACCAACCTGATCGCTTCCTCCGGGATGGTCCAGGAAAATTACCATCTCTACCTGACCACGGTGACCGGATTGATGCGAAAAAAGGAGCAGATTGAAGATACCGTCATCGACGTCATCAAGGGCACGCCGGTTCTGATCAAGAACATTGCCCGTGTGGTGCCGGGCGAGCAGCCGGTTTATAACATCGTCACGGCCAACGGCAGCCCGGCCGTGCTCGTGAATGTACTGCAGCAGCCGGACGGCAACGCCGTGTCGATTGCGGATGCCGTCAATCGCGAACTGGTGGAAATCCGCAAGACCCTGGCGCGCGACGTCCAGATGTCGATTTTCTACGATCAGTCGGTTCTCGTGCGCGACTCGATCGACAGCGTGCGCGACAGCATCATCATCGGGCTCTTGCTCTCGATCGCCGTCCTGGTCGGCTTCTTGAAGAGCTGGCGCACGACGGCGGTTGCCGCACTGGTCATCCCGATCGCGATTCTGATGGCGATTGTGCTCATGAAGCTCTTCAACATGAGCTTCAATCTGATGACGCTCGGGGGGCTGGCGGCCTGTATCGGCATCGTCATTGATGACGCCATCGTAATGGTGGAAAACATTATCGTGCACCTCTCGCTCGGGCAGACTCCGCGCGAAGCGTCCAAGAGCGCGATCCACGAACTCACCCCAGCCTTGATTGGATCTACTCTTACACCCATTATGGTGTTTATTCCCCTGGTGTTCCTGGGCGGCATTACGGCTGTGTTTTTCCGCGCCCTGGCGTTCACGATGGCGACCGCGCTTCTGGCCTCACTGTTGCTGGCCATCTTTTTCACGCCGGTGCTTGCGGGCATTTTCCTTAAGAACGTGAAGAGAGTTGCGGCCGCGGATTTCAAAGAGGCCGAGCAGGCGGGAGAAGGGCGCATTTTGCGCTGGCTGACGGCCCGCTACGAAGCGGCGCTGAGCTGGGCCCTTTCGCACAGCAGAACCGTCCTGGTCGCCGCGCTTGGCATTATCATCGGCTCCGTTATTCTCTACTACCAGCTGGGCAGCGGGTTTCTGCCTGAGATGGACGAGGGCGCGTTCGTGCTCGACTACGTGATGCCGGCGGGCACGTCGCTCCAGGAGACCGACCGGGTGCTGCGGCATATCCAGGATATCCTGAAAGACACTCCTGAGGTGGAGAGCTACTCCAGGCGCACGGGCGCACGGCTGGCGCTGGCCATCGCGGAACCTAACACCGGCGACTTTCTGGTCAAGCTCAGGCGTGACCGCAAGCGATCCGTGGAGGAGGTCATTGGCGAGCTCAGGGATAAGATCACGAGTTCCGAACAGGCCATCGAAGTCGAGTTCCCGCACATTCTGGAAGATCTGGTGGGGGATCTCGCCTGGTCCCCGCAACCCATTGAAATCAAGGTCTACCATGACGATGAGGCGGTGTATAAGGAGGTCGCGCACCGCATCGAGGAATGGCTCCCCAAGGTTCCCGGAGTGGTGGATGTGGTCAACCAGACCTTCGTGATTGGACCTGCGGCAAATTTCAGAGTGGACCTGCAGAAGGCTCAGCTCGCCGGCTTCAGCGTGCAAAACATCGCGGACCTGGAGGCGGCAATCCTTGATGGAGCAGTGGCCTCAGACATGATCAAGGGCGGCAATCGCCTCGTCGGCATTCGCGTTCGCTATCCCGAGGAGTACCGATCCTCGATCGATAAGTTGAAATCGCTTCTGATCACCTCCCCCACGGGAGTAACCGTTCCGCTTTCGAGCGTTGCCTCCGTCGAGATGGACCAACTGCAAACGGAAGTCCATCGGGATAACCTGCGCAATGATGCCGTGGTTACGGCGCGCCTGGAAAACAGGGACCTGGGCTCCGCCATGAAGGAGATCCAGCAGCGTCTGTATAAGGAGATCTCGTTACCTCCCGGCGCCGAGATCGAGTTCGGAGGACTGTACAAGATCCAACAGGAATCCTTTCTTGGGCTGACCCAGGTCCTGTTGACCGCCATCCTGCTCATTTTTGTCGTCTTGGTCTTCGAGTTCCGCTCGTTCTCGCATCCGATCGCCATTCTCGCGGCGACGATTCTGTGCGGCTCCGGCGCCTTGCTGGCCCTTTTCCTGACGCACACGGCCTTGAACATCTCCTCCTTCATGGGGGCGATCATGGTTGTCGGCATCGTACAGAAGAACGGCATCCTGATGCTCGATTCGGAGAAGCATTTTGCGGCGCAGGGGTACCCGCTCAGGGAAGCGATCTTTCAGGCCGGGAGGCGACGCTTGCGCCCGATATTAATGACAGCGCTGGCCACCATTTTCGGCATGCTTCCCCTGGCTCTGGGGATTGGTTCGGGAGCAGAGGTGCTGCAGCCCCTGGCGATCGCGGTCATCGGCGGCGTGAGCATCTCGATGATACTCTCACTCCTGGTCACCCCCGTGCTGTTTTACCTGCTGAAGCACCGCCGGCTTCAACCCGGAGCGGGGCAGGAACTGTCCGGGAATCCATAACGGGCGTAGGGTAAAGAAAGTCAGCCGAACTGTAAGTGGCTGAAAGGACGATTATTGTGTGCCCCGCCTGCGCAACTGTTTGGGACGCTTGACAGGAAGGGTCGATTTCCCGGATGCTCCAGATTCTCACCGCGCATCCGGAGGAACATGAAGGCACTGTTGCAGCCGTGGCAGTTGTTGCTCCTGATCCTTGCGGGCTGGATCAATCGCCGGCAGCAGGACGCCATCGAGTATCTCCTGACGGAAAATCGGGTTCTCAGAGAGAAGCTCGGGAAGAAGAGAATCCTGCTCACCGACAACCAGCGGAGACGCCTGGCTGTCAAAGGCAAAATCCTCGGGCGCAAGATGCTCGAGCAGTTGGCCACCATCGTGACTCCGGACACGATCCTCCGGTGGCATCGTGAACTTATTGCCCGTCACTGGGACTACAGCAATCGCCGGAAAGCCACTGGACGTCCCCCGGCTACCCCGGAGATCGTCGACCTGGTGCTTCGGATTGCCAAGAGGGATTCTTGCGCGGGAAGAAGTACCTCTTGATGGATCGCGACGCGAAGTTCTCTCAAGCGTTCCGAGCTACGCTTAAGCAAGCCGGCGTGGATGCCGTGCGGTTACCGGCGCGTTCTCCGAATTTGAATTCGAATCTCGAACGCTTCATCCGATCGGTGAAGGAGGAGTGTCTGGGGCGCATGATCTTCTTCGGAGAGAAATCCCTGCAGGCTGCCGCAGCTGAGTTCCTGAGACATTTTCACGCCGAGCGCAACCACCAAGGGCTCGGCAACCGGCTGATAGAACCGGGGGAAGAAGCGGCCCGAACGACCGGCGACGTGGTGTGTCGCGAGCGACTGGGTGGCATGCTCCGGTACTACTACCGGGAGGCGGCCTGATCCAAGCCAGAGTCTCGTTGTGAATGGAATTCCGGATGACCGCGACAGGTGTCGTCAGCGAACCAGTCACGCCCTCACCCCCTGTCCTGAACATCGGGTCCGGTACAGTGCTGCCGCCGCGATGCCGGTTGCTACGCGCTCTGCTTCGCCCGAAATCACGCCTTGCCGGCGACTCCAACTGACACCAGCCTTGCACAGATATAGGCCGGCCGAGAAACTTCACCTTACGCGTTTGCGAATTCACCTCCCGGATTGATGCGTCCTTGACGAAAAGCAGTCCCCGGAGATTACCCAAGTTGCGTCCCAAAGGTCACTGGACAATATCCCTGAAATGGCTATAATGGCATCGCTAACTCCAAAAAGGCGGGATTTATGGAACTGATAAGCCGACTTTTCACCGCTCCCAAGGATAGCTACTTCTTGTTCGGACCTAGAGGCACCGGAAAATCGACTTGGCTCAGGCAGAGTTACCCCGATGCCATCTATCTTGATTTGCTTGATCAGGAGGTTTTCCGGAAATATCTCGCCGGACCGGAACGGCTCGGAGATGTGCTCTCGGGCAGCAGTCAGACCAAAACGGTCATATTGGATGAGATTCAGAAGGTTCCGAGTCTCCTTGATGAAGTTCACCGGTTAATGGAGTTAGCCATCGGCCGGCAAGTGCAATTCATACTCACTGGCTCCAGCGCTCGCAAACTCAAGCGAGGCGGGACGGATCTTCTTGCCGGTCGGGCAATCCTGAAAGCCCTGCATCCCTTCATGGCAGCAGAACTCGGCCCCAAGTTCCAATTCGCACGAAGTCTCGAATACGGAATGCTTCCGCTGGTCTTGAACTCAGCCGAGCCGACGGAGAGGTTGAAAACGTACGCCTCGCTCTATTTGCGTGAGGAAGTGCAAGCCGAGGGCTTGGTCCGCAACATCGGAAACTTTGCTCGATTTTTAGAGGCAATGAGTTTCTCGCACGCATCACTGCTAAACACATCCCAGGTAGCCCGAGAGTGCCAAATCAACCGGAAGACCGTGGAAGGTTTCATAGAGGTACTGGAAGACTTGCTGCTTGGTTTCCGCTTACAGGTCTTCACGAAGCGAGCGCAGCGAAAACTGGTTGAACACCCAAAATTTTATTACATGGATGCGGGTGTGTTTCGATCCCTTCGTCCAAAAGGCCCCCTGGATTCTCCGGAAGAGATCGGCGGCGCTTGTTTAGAAGGCCTTGTGGCCCAACACCTGAGAGCATGGATTGCATACAGCAAAGGGGAAAAAACGCTGTATTTTTGGCGCACCAGGGCCGGCCTCGAGGTTGATTTTATCGTTTATGGTGAAGATACATTCCTCGCTATCGAGGTCAAGCGATCAAGGGTGGTTTCCAGCAAGGATGTCCGATCATTGCGGGCTTTTCGGGAAGACTATCCACAAGCGAAAGCTTGCCTGCTGTACGGGGGTAGAGAACGCATAATGATCAATGACGTACTCTGTTTGCCCTGCGAAGAGTTTCTTAAAAATCTGTTTCCAGACGCGCCGGCCCCAATTGATTGATGAATGCCGACTCGGCAACGTTCATTTTTCTCCGAGGAGAAAAATCGCCTATCGGTGACATTTTGCCAATGTCGTCGATCGTGGTCTTTGGCACGATGTCGACGAACGTTGACACTCTGCCGTTGATGTTCGTTTACAGCGACGACTGGCGTGAAGTGGATGAGGTCGTTTCGTCCGGCAATGCCTTGCAGCCTCGAAGCCGAGAAGGCGGTCCTGGGCGTCGCGCTTCTTGACGACAAGGCGATCTATACGGCCCGGGCGCTACTCACACCCGAGGAGTTCTACCCCGAGGCTCACCGTCGCATCTTTGAGGCAATGAGCGTCCTGGCCGTTCAGGGTCGGCCGATCGAGATGATTACGGTCAAGAACGAGCTCGAAAGGATGGACGCCCTGGACAAGGCCGGCGGAGCTGTCTACATAGCTTCCCTGACAGACGGAATGCCGCGCGCACTAAACGTCGAGCACTATGCGCGGATTGTCAAAGACAAGGCTGCCCTGCGACGGACCATTCACGTCGCGAACGAGGCGATACAGAAATGCTTCGCCGGGGAGCATACGCCCGAAGAGGTCCTGAACGCGGCGCAACAGGGCC
>JAIQGI010000048.1 GCA_020072565.1 Terriglobia bacterium | reverse complement strand
CAAGGTCGCATCGCCAAAGTTATGCAGAGCCGTACAGCGATACTGCACCTATGACAAACGGAATCGCCCCAACTTTGTCTCCGCAATGGAAGCGATCCTGCGGAAAACAGCTGGCTCTCCTTAACTTGACGCGCATGCCCTTCAGGGCTCCTTCTTCATTTGCTTCCAACCCCGGGCTCACGCCCGGGGCTAGGCTGCTTCCGCCCCGTCGGGGCTGGGATCTTTCATTATTGTCAGTGTATTTCATGATCCTACCTGATGTTCGAGCGGGAGGCGTTTGGCGTCGGGGGGCTTCTTGGTCAGCTTGAAGTTGACCGGGAGGGTGTACCAGCTGGTTACGGCACGGCCGTTTTCCATCCTGGGTTCAAAGCGCCAAAGTTTGGCAGAATCGATCACGGCTTTGGCCAGCCTCCGGTCGCCGCTGACGATCATCCCCTTCATTACCTGCCCCATCTCGTCGATCAACAGAGCGACGACTACCTGGCCTTCGACCTTGTTGAGATGCGCGACAAAGGGGTATGGGATCTCGCTCTGGCTGATGATGCGCACGGGATAGGTTTTGCCGTCACTCTTTGTTTCAGGAGTGCCCACCGTCACCGAGACGCCATCCTTTGGCTTCGCCGGCTGTGATGTGGCCTTTTGCAGAAGGCGGCGAACCTCCTCTTCATCCAAGCGCATTCCGGAATCTTGATGATCCGTGGATGCCTTCGATTCATCACGGTTGAGCTCCAGCGCCCGGGTCAGGAGGTCTTTCGCCTGGTCGAAGTTTCTCTGCTCAAATTGAATGCGGCCGAGACCCGCCAGGGCAAGCGCCGGCGGCGGATTGAGTTCGCTGACCAGGCGCTGATAAACAGTCTTGGCCTCGTCGGGCCTGCCGTTTTGCATCTCCACATCGGCGTAGAGCATGGCCAGCTCCGGATCCGCTTTTCCGTAGCGGCTATAAAGCCACAGGGTGAATGGAGCCGCTTTCCCGGGATCTCTCAGCTTGTCGAGGGCCAGCCGGGCCAGCTTCAAGTGCATCTCGCGGCTGTTCTGGCCAAGCTCGAGAGCCTTCCTGTAATCATCGAATGAGCGGACGAAATCCTGGCCGCGTTCCAGGAGCTGGGCCTTCAGTAGGTGCGATTCCGCGATATAGGGATCCTGTTCGAGGCTCTTGTCAATCAGCGCCAGCGCGCCGGCATCGTCTCCCCTGCCGGCGGCCGCCTCCGCCTTGAGCAGCCCGACCACCGCTTCGCGGCCGGTCGAGTATTTCTGGGTCAGGTTGAGCTGACGGCGCTGGGAGAAATGTTCGGGAAGACCTGTTTCCTTGTCGATCCCGGGGTGGAAAGCTGCCGCCAGGTCGCTCCGCTGGCGCGCAGAGTTTTTTGAGTAGGGTGATGCCAGCGGGTCCCCGATGACGATCTCACGCCAACTGAGGTAGCGCGACGCGGCATAACAGGCTTCCGCCAGGTTGTAACCGGCGGCGTAGGCCGGAAAGAGGATCTGGGGACGGATGTAGCCGTCCGGCGTCGGATCGGCCACATATCCGACGAATCCGGTCACACCGCTCTCGACGAAGCGCGCGGCCAGCGATCCTGCATCCTGATCCCGGTTCTGCCCGCGCCAGATCCTGGCCGTGACCTTGTCGAGAACGGTCGCGAGGGCTCCCGGGCTCCATTGGATCTGCGGGATGCGGCCGGCCAGGTTCATATCAGCCGAACCCTGGTTGAGGTAGCCTTGAACCGCTGCCAGGTTATCGAGAACCTTGCCGGTGTTGTCCACGGTAGCCTTGCGACCCGCTTCCTTCAACGCCGCGGCCGCCTGCTGAGTCCAATCGGCTTCGGCGGACTGCTGCGCGGAAGCCAGATCGAAATAGAAATCCCCGTTTGCTTCTGCTGCCAGAGCGCGGTCCACGAGCAGGATGGCGTGGACGGCCGATGAACCGGTCAGGCGCGTCACCAGGTAGATGTCGTAGTCACGGCGCACAAAAGGCCGGAAATTCTCGCGGTTGAATTCAACAGCGAAATACGGATTCTCGACCCGGCCGTGATAGGGGAAGCTTCCCATTACCAGGTAGCGGTAAACCAGGGCCAGCTCCGTATCGACGGAGGCAAGGTCTCCGATCGGGCTCGCGTTGCCGTCGACGACCAGCGGCAGGCCACGTGTGGTGACGATGTACAGGATTTGATCCTGAAGGGCCTGGGAACGGAGGTGATCGGCCACGGGGCGGAGGATCTCGCGCTCGAAGGTGTCGCGCGAGATGGTGTCGGATTCGGTGGTGCGGAGCCGGCAGATGTTGGCAGCAGGCAGTTTTCGCTTCTCGGCATAGTAACGCGCGATCGCTTTGGAATCCTCGCTGTTGTCGTTGACCACCAGCAGGACGTTATCCGGGGACTGTGCCACGCAGCGCGGGAGTTGCATATGAAAAACGAAGAAAAGCAAGAGCAACCGCGAAGGCGCCAGGACGCGAAGCAACGCTGACAGACACGAATGGCGCTTAAATAAGGGTGATTGGAATCGTCTTGAGCGTACCAGGAGCAAGGGCTTAAGCCCCGAAAGGGGCGTCCGCAGCCGCAGCCCAGGGCGTGAGCCCTGGGAATGGGGAGCCGTTAACAAAGAGAGCCCTGTAAGGGCGATGCCAGGTCCTTGTAATCGGGGCATTGCAGGCGTTCCTGCATCGCCCTTACAGGGCTCATCCATCATTTGCGCCTTATCCCAGGGCTTGCGCCCTGGGCTGAAAACTACGGCCGCCCTTCCAGGGCTTGCGGACGCCAACGGTTACGGACGCCAACGGCTTGCGGGCGCCAACGGCTACGGACGCCAACGGCTTGCGGGCGCCAACGGCTACGGACGCCAACGGCTGCGGGCGCCAACGGCTGCGGAGGCCAACGGCTGCGGGCGCCAACGGCTGCGGGGATTGTAGCAACCGATGGCTCGTCGGAATGGCTGAGCCCGCCAGGGTCGCACCCTATTTCCTTAATTAAGCGCCATTCCTGACAGACGGCGATCTTTTCCTTCGTGGCGCCCGCGTTCGTCAGCGTTCATCCGCGTCCCCAAATTCATCTTAAGGGGCTATCCACTTCACTCTCGTAACCACAAGGCCTTGTGGTTTGGGCCCTCCCCCCGCTTGAGCTAACGGTCACGGCGCTTCAGAATTGCGCCAGAGCCCGGCGCCAACGGCCCAAGGAAGTCGGCGATCTGGGTGAAGATCATGCAGCCACGCGTAATCGGCCTCCGGAAGCCATTGAACACGCCAAAGCAGAGAAGACATAGGGAACTGGCCACGACAGGTTGTACCTACGAGAGCGAAGTGGATAGCCCCCTTCATCTTATTATCATTGTTCCAGATAGGTTTTGGGGTGGGGAGCAAGTTTGCGCTTGCCGTAGGGGTAACGATCCCGGCTTTTGTAGTGGTAGTACTTGTAGTCGTACTGGGTGTTGAACATCATCGGCTTGACGTCGTTCAGGACCACGCCGACCAGCTTGTTGCGGTCCAGGTTCCGGAAAGCTTTCTCGATGCTGCTGTACGAAGTCCGGCCGCAGCGGACGACCAGGATCAGGCCGTCGGACAAAGACGTCAGGAGCTGCGCATCCGAGATCGGGGCGAAGGGGGGTGAATCGAGGATGATGGTGTCAAACTCGATTTTCAGGTATTGGATCAGCTTCTGCATCTTCTCGAGTGACAGCAGCTCGACGGGATTGGGCGCAACACCCCCGGCGGTCAGAAAATAGAGCCTTTCGCAGCGCCGCATGTAGCAATAGGGCTGGAGGTAATCGCCCTCCAGGTAGCCGAGCAATCCAGGCTCGAGGGAAGTCCCGAGGAACTGGTGCAGGCTCGGGTTTCTCAGATCGCAATCGACGATGATGATGCGCCGGCCCGGATCCCTGGAACATGAAGCGGCAAGGTTCACGCTGATCAGCGACTTGCCGTCCTGGGTGTGAGGGCTCGAAACCGTGATGACGCGGAGCGGCCGGTCGGAGGAGGCTTCGCTGAGACGGACCTTGAGGGTCTTGAACTGCTCGCTGACGAAGGAAGATTCGTTGAGCAGGGTCTCGAGCTTATCACTCAGGCCGGCCTTGCGGATTTCGGGCGTCAGACGCTCGAAGGGGAAGCTCTCGCGGATGACGAGGGCCGTCTCATCGCTGGGAGTGTTCTCCACAAGCGAAATCAGATGCAGGGAGTTGAACACGCACAGGACCTTGCCGAGACGCGTATAATCCAGGCCGGTGGCCGCAGCGAGCTCCTGAATCGTCCGCGGCAGCGTAAGCTCGTTCAGTACGGAAAGTTCCTGCGGATACCAGGGAAGACCGGAACAGCCTTTTCCGTTGGTAAGGGCGATGCGCCGGCTGGGCTCCAGATTGAACGGCTGGAGGTTGACCCTGGCCAGCTCGAGAAGCAGGCGGTTGAGGTCGAGCCGCGCAGGCATGAAAAAGGAATCCGAGGTGTGCTTGAACGACCGGATCTCGAAATCGTTGTCGAGCGCGTGCGCCAGTGCCTGAACGATCTGCTCCCGAACGAGGCCCTCCAGCTCTGTTCCCTCGAGCAGCTTCCTGCGTACCGCGGCTTTTCCCACCGGAATGCGCCGGCGGCGCGCTTCCTTCAGCACGAGATCGACATCGGAATCGTCGACATGCGCGAGCTTTGACAGAAACCGGCCCAGCTGCAGTTGCGCGACATTTGTGGCGGCCGCGCTGATGAGCCCTTCACGAAAATAGACCTTGATCTCCTTTTCGCCCTTTTCGAGTAAGAGAGACCCGGTTTCCCCATCCTTCTGGATGCGGCAGATTCTATCGAGAAGTTCGTCTGGGTTGGGCATTGCTAGCTCGTGATCCTTTCCGTAAGCTTTTCGATGAGCGGATCGAGGAGACGCAGGAGAGCAGACTGCTTCAGGTAGAGATAATAAAGCCCTCCCAGGTAGACCCCGGCAGACAGGACAAGCAGCACGGCGTGCGCCAGCCTCCTTCTGCGCGCGCGTATGATGTCGGATACCGAGACCAGCGTGGGAATCTCGACCAGCACCGGCGTCTCGAGCAGCCTCTCGAGCTCGCGCTGGGTCCACACCATCTGATTCAAGCCATCGACGATCCAGGCGACCACAACCCCGACCGCAAGACTGATCGCCCATCCGATCAGAACGATTACGCGCGCCGCCGGTGTGATCGGCTCCAGCGGGTAATTGGCCTGGTCAACGATGATGAACTGGGATCCTTTCTGATTGCTTTCGAGGCTCTCCGCCAGTTTGGCCTGATCCAGCTTCTCTTTGAGGTCTGTGTGTTGTTTGGTCAAATCCGCGTTCGCCCGCAGCGCGGCGGCCATCTCCTGCTCGACGCCCGGGGTGTTCTGGATGCGCTGCGTGTAACGCTCCATCTCGGCCTCGATCGTTTTCTTTTCCTTCTCGCGGATCTCGATTTCGGTCTTTACCTGGCGCAGCTGAGAGGTGAGGCTCTGGTAAACCGGGTTGGGAGCCGTAACCGCAGACTCCTCGTCGGTGACCGTCTGCCGGGCTGTTGCCAGATCCTCCGGTGGAATTTCCTTTTTCAGCTGATCCAGCTCGTCCTTGAGCCGTTGGGCGTCAGGATATTTCGCGGTCGCCTTTACGAGCAGTTCCTTGTATTCCCGCTCCTTGGTCAGGTATTTCTCCACGAGCGGATTGCGGACCGGAACGGCTGCCACGACCGCTTTGCCCGGGACGTCGCGGGCTATCATCGGCGGCGTTTCCGAGATCTGCCGCTCGAGTGTCATCTGCAAACTCAGGTGACGGTCCAGGGCTTCGAGATTGGAGGTCTTCTGGAGCTGGAGGCGGTCCAGGGTGCGAAGGTTGGTCTCGAGCTCGCCGGGCAGCTCATAGCGGAAACGTTCTTTTAAGGTCTTGAGCCTGTCTTCCGATTGCTTCAGCTGGTCGGCGACCTTGTTCAGCTCGCCGGAAAGAAAGGTGGTCGTGCCGAAGACCTGGTCTTCGCGGGCGCGGTTGTCCTGCTCGATGAACAGCGAAGCCAGCCGGGCCGTGATCTTCTGTGCCAGCTCCTGATTCCGATCGCGATATGAGATGCGGAAGCTCGTGGTGGGGAGATATACGCCGTTGCGGCGCTCGGAATAAAAATCGATCTTTATCTGTTGTTTCAGCTTGAGGACTTTGCGGTCGTCGTTAAGGCCGCGAAATGCCACCAGGCGGTCTTCGAACTCGTTGAGAATCTTCAGCAGGTTGGTCCGGCTGAGAATTGTCTGCTCAATCGAGCTCAGGCGCTGATCGGTGCTGCCGGCGATCAGGTCCTTGACGAAATCCGTGGGCACGTCGCGCGGCTGGATCAGGATCATGGTTTCCGACAGGTAGACCTTGGGAAACAGCATGGAAATGAGAACCGTGAGCGCCGAGAGAGCGACGAAGGTGATGATGACCCACCAGCGCCGGCGTACGATGAGCGCCAGATAGTCTTGCAGGCCACGCAGTCTTGCTTTTTTCATCGTGAACCTCGCCAAAGCCCGGGAGCACTGAAGCGAATCGAGAGGTAAAGAAGCCCGTACGTCGAGTTCAGGAGGGCAGCGCCCTCGTTTTTCCGGTAACTGCCGCCGCAGATCAGAAACAAATGGGGATTTAGCATAAATGCAAGGGACGTCGCGCCGTAGTAGCCTCGGGTACTGTAGGGATTGTCCAGCCTGCCCTTGCCCCGGAATGCCGAAAGATTTGCGTCGATCATCGTCCTTTTTCCGAAGATGCGGGAAAAGGCGAGACCCGCATTGTCGATGTCCGAGACTGAACCCATGCCGGTGCTGTCGCCCGAACTGTGCGAGGCGTGCAGCGACAGCCGGTTGGCGTTGATGATTTTCGAAAAGCTCGCCGATGCGCGGTAGCCTAAGGAATCCCGGTTTGATGCCCGGCTCTGAGTTAAGGTGGGGCCGGCTTCGAGCGCAAGAGTCGCGGTTGGACTAAGAGTGAGAGAAAGGCCCATCTCCGCACTGTGAGTGCGGGCATTTCCGTAATTCGTGAAGCGGTTTTGCGCAATCGTGTATTTGACATGCCAGGTATGGTGGCCGCTCAGCTTGCGCGAGTAGGCGAGGTTCCCTTCGAATCTGAGTTGGTTCGAAAGCCGGCCGCCGAATGACGCGATGTTCCCGTAACGGAGGTAGGACGAGGAAGCGGCGAAGGTCAGGTACGATGCGGGGCCTACATCCAGATCGAGACCGGCGTTCGCATTGCTGCTGATGCTGTCTCGCCTGGCCAGGGCCGGTTCGTAAGCATAGCGGAAGTCCGCGGAACTGAGACCGGCGCCGCTGGAGACATTGAAGGCGGAAAAGTTGGAGGAGCTTGCCCTCTCCGCAAGCCGCAAACGCGCACTCCTGCTGAGCCGGGCCGTGAAATTCATGTCGGCATTATGGAGAATTACGTTCAGGGACGATTGGTTATTCGACCGCAACCACATGAAAGCATAAGTGAGATCCAGCTGCGAATTCGCACCCTGGGAACTTATCCTGAGCGCGGGAGACACTCCGAAAATCGGGATTATGCGCTTCTGGAGAGTGGCAAAGTTGAAGCCGGCTCCGCCCTGCTGTTCCATCGCGCCGCCAAAAAAGTCAACCTGAGTGCCGAGCACGTTCTTGCGCTGAGCCAGGCCCGTCTGGCACATGGCAGCCAAAGCGACCCAGAGCATCAGATGACGAATGACCAAAGCCGATTTCACCGGTCTTCTCCGCATTCTCAGCGAACTCCGCATTGTTTTTGTAGCTGAGCCACGCCCGCCTGGCACATGGCAGCCAAAGCGGCCCAGAACATCAGATGACGAATGACCAAAGCCGATTTCACCGGTCTTCTCCGCGTTCTCAGCGAACTCCGCGTTTTTTTTGTAGCTGCGCCAAGCCCGCCTCGCACATGGCAGCCAAAGCGACCCAGAGCATCAGATGACAAACGACCAAAGCCGATTTCACCGGTCTTCTCCGCGTTCTCAGCGAACTCCCCGTTTTTTTTATAAGCGACTACGCCTGGAAGGCGTATCTTTGGCTTGCTCGGCAAAGCGGCGCAAGCCACCTATCAGAACGCACTGTTGGGGCCGATCCGATTGAAATTCTTCGCATCCCCGCCCAATCATCTTCTCATCAGTTCCGCGCACCTTCCCCGAGCCCCGCAGGGGCGACCGCAGCCAATAGCCCAGGGCGCAAGCCCTGGGTCCAGGCGATCGCAACAAGGAGCCCTAAAGGGGCGATGCAGCCCACCCGCCTTTTCTGTGTCGCCCTGTCAGGGCTCATCCTTGGGCTCCGGTCCAATCCCAGGCCTTGCGGCCTGGGCTGTAAACTGCGGACGCCCCTGCGGGGCTAGTGGCAATCCACGGCTCGCTGGAACGCGAGACATGCTGTGGATGATCACAAGCCTGGCCTGCGGGGCTAGTGGCAATCCACGGCTCGTCGGAACGTGAGACATGCTGTGGATGATCACAAGCCTGGCCTGCGGGGCTAGTAGCAATCTACGGCTCGCTGGAACGTGAGACACGCTGTGGATGATCGCAAGCCTGGCCTGCGGGGCTAGTGGCAATCCACGGCTCGCTGGAACGCGAGACATGCTGTGGATGATCACGAGCCTGGCCTGCGGGGCTAGTGGCAATCCACGGCTCGCTGGAACGCGAGACATGCTGTGGATGACCACAAGCCTGGCCTGCGGGGCTAGTAGCAATCTACGGCTCGCTGGAACGCGAGACATGCTGTGGATGATCACGAGCCTGTCCTGCGGGGCTAGTAGCAATCCACAGATCGACGGAACGTGAGACATGCTGTGGATGATCACAAGCCTGGCCTGCGGGGCTAGTAGCAATCCACGGATCGACGGAACGTGAGACATGCTGTGGATGATCACAAGCCTGGCCTGCGGGGCTAGTAGTAATCCACGGCTCGCTGGAATGGCTGAGCTTGCCAGGGTCGCACGGGCAGAGGCCGTGGGTTCAGCACGCACTAAGGGACGACTACGACATCGCCCGATCGCAGCAGGATGTTCTGTTCCGGCTGCCTGCCTTTGATCACGTCCCGGTAGTTGAACTCGAAGACGACGTTTTCTTTCCCCAGGTTCCTGATGACCGTGATCTCCGAGTCTTTGGCAAAATCCTGAAAGCCGCCGGCCAGGGCGAGGGCCTGCAAAACCGTCACCTGTTTTTCCAGGACCACGGCACCCGGTTTCTGCACCTTGCCCACGACATAGACTACGTAACTCCGGATCGCTTCGACGATGATGGTGACGGCGGGGGCGTTCAGATACTCCTTCAGCTTGCCCTCGATCTTGTCTTTCAACTCGCCCGGGCTGATGCCGGCGGCCTGCATGTCCTGAACGAGCGGGAAAGAAATCCGCCCGTCGGGCCTGACCAGGACCTTGCGCGTCAATTCCGGCTCTTTCCAGACGAAGATCTCCAGAACATCGTTGGGCTGGATCACGTACAGGGGCTCCGGACGGTTATTCGCAGGCGCTGCGGCGTCGACCTGCTGCTTGCGAGCGTCCTGCTTCGCGACCGCCACAGGCAAGGCCAGAAGGACGCCGAGGAAGAATAGGGATTTGCATAACCGGCGGCTGATTATTTCTCTCATCGTAATCACCTGAAAAATGACAATTGATTTTGGGACGCGGAAAAACGCCGCCGGGCGCCGACAGTTTTGGTCTTGTCAGCGTGCAGGAGCTTTTGCCGCCCCGCAGCGGTCAGCGCTGCGCTGACCGCGTCCGTCGGCGGCCAATTCCCTGCTTCTTTCTGCTTGCCATCCGGCTTCATGAAGGATCTGGGTTGGGTAAAGCTCACGCTCTGTCAGTCACAGGGGTGGGATTGCCGTTGAGATCCGCTAAAACCTTTGTCGGCATGAACTCCCAGCGGACTGGTTCATGGCCCAATGTTGCACGAGACAGGTCACAGACCCCGGCGGGCCTGCAAGGATTTCAATCGTTGCAGGCAACCGCCTTTTCCGCGGGAGGATGATCGCAGGCACCTGGGGCAGCTGCTTCCAGAAGCAGAAGGCTCACACTTTCTGATAGCGGCGAACCCTTTTTCAGGCACATTGCGCCTCTTCCGTTAGTCAGGACCGCGGAAGTTGAGGTTAAGGGTCTGGTTTCTCGATGGGGGCTATGCTAGGCGAGACGCAGCGAGAGTGTCCATGGCCCGGGGGTGGGGGCGCAGGTGGCACCCAAGTGCCATTTCGGATGACGAAACGACAGATTACGAGTGACGCATCAAGCTGAAAGACATAGCTCACGCGGGGCGGGAGTGACAGAGGACGATCAGGAAAACAGCGCGAATTGTCACGCTCTTACTTATGCCTGTGCTGCATAGGAATTTTGTTTCAGCCTTGCCTCCGCTTCCGTATGGTTTCGTACCATCTATTTTAGTGCTTGCTTCATGTTTTCTTTTGCAACACCTGTGCCAAATCCCGCTCCGGAAGACATGCTCCGGTGCGCAAATGCAAAAGCATATGGGAATAAAAGAATTATCGTTGAGCCGGCACGATTGCCGGGATTCGGCCGCGGCTTTGCCGGTGGATCGCCGGTGTCCGCGTTTCCGACGGTGGTTTCGGATGCATGGAAGGAAGTCTCCTGATCAGAACCGGTTAGGCTCTCAGCGCCGGGGTGCAGGGAAACGGGACATGGAAAAGGGCTGTTGATCAGCACGCGGAAGAACGCCGACGGACGCCGGCGGCCGGCATAACGCCCAAGGCTGTGCCTGCGACTTCAGGTGGGTGAATCCCCATAGAGCACTCGGCCCGTGAGAGTGTCCGGGCGCAGCAAGCACTTCTGACGGGGGCTGCATGTCTCTGCGGTTTTGTTGTTCGTGAATCAGCTGCGCTTGAAGCGGTACTGCATGATGGCGGCCGCCAGGGAGGGATGAACGTCGGGCACCGCGGATGGCTCTGTGCGCACAACCGGTCCCAGGCAGACGACGTTCGCCGGGCTCCCCCCGGTGATCTCGGAGGGAAAGAGAATCTGCATCTCGAGCATCGTCTTGGGCGCGAGCGCGACCGGCGCGTGAAACAGAAGACCCGACCGGCTGATATTGATGGTCCGGCTGTCGATCCAGTCGCTTGCGCCGCTCTCACGGTAACGCAACGGCGTTTGAATTGGAAACCGTTGAGCTCTCGGCTTCAGTGTGCTTGCTTGGGACGTGGTGTTCTGCGGCATGACCTCGGACCCGCTCAGAAGAGCATAAGTGAGCGCTTGCTCCCGATCTCGCATCAGAGTTTCCCAGTGGTAACGGGACCGTATCATCAGACTATCGCACGCGGCAATGGCACGCAAGTAGGGTCTCGGAGTGGCACGCAGGTGCCGAATTTGAAACACGAACGCAGACAAATGCAGGCGGACGCCGACAGACGCAGCCGAACGCCGACAGTTTTGATCTTGTCGGCGTGCAGGAGCTTTTGCCCGCGTCCGTCAGCGGCCAATTCCCTGCTTTTATCGGCGTGCTATGCAACTTCGTGAGGAATTCAGGCTAGAGGTCCTGGTGCATGGCGTGGAGGGCGAGTTCCAGGCGGTTTGAGACGCCGACCTTCTCGAAGATGTTCGTCAGGTGGTGCTTCACGGTCTGCTCGCTGATCTGGAACTTGAGCGCGATATCCTTGTTGGTGTAACCGTCCACGATCGAATTCACGACGTCGACCTCGCGCACCGTCAGATGGCGCCCGTTGGTTTTCGCCGCCTCGGATTCCGCCGCAGGAGGAGTCTGGAGGTATTCGATGACGTCACACATGCTGTCGTGCCCCACCCAATACTCACCCGCAGCCACGGCGCGGATGCCTTTGACGAGGAGTTGCGCGGTTGTTTGCTTGGGCACCACGCCGCGCGCCCCGAGCTTCAGCGCCTCGACGACGTGATGTTTTTCGGAGGTGTCGGCCAGAACGATGGTGCGTACCCGGTGCGAGTTCCCGGCAACCCGGCGCAGGGCCTCCATCCCGGGCAGGTACGATGTGATCAGATCCAGCAGCAGAATGTCCGGATGGAGCTTGTTCACCTGCTCCACTGCTTCCCTGCCATCGGCCGCTTCGCCGATGACGCAAAGGCCCGGCTGCTGATCCAGCAGGTTCCGCAGCGCTTCACGAAACATGGCGTGTTGCTCCACAACGAGAATCCGGATTCCCTGGCGATCAGCACTCATATCGATCCTGAATGGAGGACTTCATTTGAAACGCAGCCGCACCATTTCGCAATAGCACGAGAGTCAAACGGGTATAGCACCTCCGTGCTACAAATCATCTGCCACTCGATACTTGTTTCACCAGTCCATGATGAATGGCGAACAGGGCCAGTTCCAGGCGGTTGCACACCCCGACCTTGTCGAAAATGTTGGTGGCGTGATGCTTCACCGTGTCTTCGCTGATAGTGAACTTCCTGGCGATCTCACGGTTCGAATAGCCGGAGACGATCGCAGCCACAATCTCCAGCTCCCTCCGGGTCAGGCCGAACTTCCTCAGGCGCGGCTTTGTGCCCGACAAATCCGGCAGCTTGCGCGGCCCCTTGCCGTTCCGAGCGACAGCCTGCGTGCCGATCCAGAGATTGCCTGCCATGACGCTGCGAATGCCCAGCACCAGCACCTCGGCAGCAGAATCCTTAAGCACTACACCCGACGCACCGCGCTGGAAGATGTCGGCGATCTCATCCCTGGCGCTTGCTGGGACGAGCACGACGGCACGCACTTTCCGCCTGCCGCCATAAAGCCGCCTCAGGTGATCCGTGCGCGCCAGCCCCGGCAGCTGCAGGCTCACCAGCAGGATGTCGGTCTTTCCCTCCCTCGCGAGCCTGGCGGTCTCCTGCGCATCCGCAGCTTCACCCACGATCCGGAAATCAGGCTCCCGCTCGAGCAGACACCTCAATCCTGAACGAAAGATCGAGTGGTCATCCGCTAACAGAATGCGAATTACGGAGCGCTTCTCATCCATGAGGCCGACGGGGGGAGACTCGCCCTCAAATCTCCATTACAAACCATTAAAAGCAGAGTTGATTATTTATTTTACGAGAACCGTATAAGTCGCTCGTTACTGGTCCATTTTAGGAGAAATTATCCCCACAGTCCACTAGAATTAGAAAATGTTAATTACTCTATGGCAACACACCGGCACACAAACAGGAGAGCTTCCTCGACTGAGATTCTGAAAGTAAATACGGCCGGCCAATTACCATGATATAATAGATGTTAAGTTAAGACTTCTGGCAAGCGCAAAGTTTCGCATTTCGTATCTCTGCGGCATTGACGAGGCCCGGCTCGTCAATTTTTGCTGCATTGGTTAATATTCTTTCCGGTGTGAGTGAGAGTTCTTTAAATTACTATGGCAACCAATGATAGAAACTCTCCAGCACTGACTACCTGGAAGGAAATCGCTGAATACCTCGGCATCTCCCAGCGCACCGCCCAAAACTGGGCAAAGGAGAAAGGCCTGCCTGTTAAACATCTGCCCGGGCCGCGTGGCAGGGTTTTGGCAGACCCCCTGGAATTGGAGAACTGGAAAAAAACCGCGGTGCTGATTCATGAGAACGGGCGCACTGCCTGGTACGCCAGTGTAAGATTCCTCAGGAGTTATGCCTTGGTATTGACGGCTCTTGCGCTGATCGCATTGGCCATTTCAGCGCGGAGCTACTTGGCCGCAGGCAAACCCGGCCCGCCTGCCGGCTATCACTTTGATTACAAAACTTTTGTGGCCACAGACTCAGCAGGAAACATTGTCTGGAAGGCGCCATTGCCGGAACCGGTTTATGCCCCACACTATGTTCCAGAACCCACCGCCCGGCCGCCCGTGTGGTTTGGAGATCTTAACGGGGATGGCAGGACGGAAACGCTCCTCCTGTACGACCCCATCAACAGGCACGAGGCCGGATGCACCCTGATATGCTTCTCCGACAAAGGCCGGGAACTATGGCACTTTGCCACAAATGGAACCGTTTCGGATCTGGAGAGGACCTTTTCTCCTCCCTTTCTGATTGCAAACTTCATGGTTGCGGATCCGGACAAGGATGGGAGAAACGAGATTCTGGTCACGAGTCACCACTTCTCAGACTATCCAAATCAATTCGTGATCCTCGACCACGACGGGAACGTGACTGGCGAGTATTGGCACTCGGGATTCCTGGGGTTGATTGACACCATGGATCTGGACCAGGATGGCGTCGATGAGATCCTCCTGGCGGACGTCAACAACGGTTACAAATCAGCCACGCTGGTGGTACTGGATCCGCGCAAAGTTGCCGGCGCCTCCAGCCAGCCTGCGGGTGACGTGCATCAGCTTCAGGGATTCATGCGCGGAAGCGAAAAAGCGGTTGTGCTGTTTCCACGGAGCTGCATCAACCAGAAGATTGACGACTACGACGTTACAGGTCTGATGAGCGTTCATGGGGGGACCATCCGGATTGAGACAGTTGAGAAAAAGGACGATCTGGGGTGCAGGATCACCTATGTCCTGGACGGGAACCTGACAGTCATCGACATTCAGGCGAGCGATCGTTTCCGGGCAGTTCACCGGGAGCTCGCCCTCTCCGGCACGCTTGACCACTCTTTTTCAGACCAGGAGTTGCAGGAGTTAAAGAAGGGGGTTCGCGTCATACGCAATGCGAGTGTGAAGTAAGGTTCACCACGCAGCACAATCATTCAAGAGTCATCTTCGGAATCGTCCCTCGTCTGCGAGGCACACCCAAACGCATGAAATCCGGGATCTAGCCACGGGCCAACCTGGATTTTGGACGCGGAAAAACGCTGACCGCCGCCGACCGCACGGTCCTGGTCCGCGTGCAGGAGCTTTTGACGCGCCGCAGGCGTTCTTCCGCGTCCTGAGATGCTTTCTCATCACCCGATTTGGCTTCGCGATCCAAGGAGCATGATTCTTCCCTCGGTTTTATGTTATGTTTACCTCCGTTTTTAAGGAAAGCGGCAGTCTGCGAATGATAGGTCAACTCAGAGGCAAACTTCTCCATAAGAAACCGAACCTGGTCCTGGTCGACGTCCAGGGGGTCGGCTACGAGGTATCCATCCCGCTCACGAGCTTCTACGAGCTCCCCGAGGAAGGGAACGAGATATCGCTCAAGGTGCACACCCACGTGCGGGAGGATGCGCTCGCATTGTTCGGGTTCTGCACGCAGCGGGAAAAGGACCTCTTCCTCAAGCTAATCTCCATCAGCGGCATCGGCCCCAGGCTGGCCGTCTCGATTCTGTCCGGCGCCAAAGTAGAGGAGTTGGCGCAGGCGATTGCCGACGGCAACCTGACGCGGCTCACCGCAATCCCAGGGATCGGGCGGAAGACTGCGGAGAGACTGGTCCTGGAATTGAAGAGCCAGATCACGCCGTTCCTGTTGCCGGAGCAGCAGCGGGCGGCCGGCGCATCCCGCGGCGCCGGTGGGCTGCAGGAAGACGTGCTCTCCGCCCTGGTCAATCTGGGGTATCCGAGGGCCGGAGCGGAGAAGGCACTTGCGGCCGTCCTCCGCTCTGGAAATATAGAGCGCTCCTTTGAGGGGCTGCTCAGGCACACACTGCAAATGCTGGCCGGATAGCGGCCTCAACCTGGCGTACTGCAATGACGGAACAGAGTTCTCACCACACTCTCCTGAGCCCGGTCGCCCGTACCGAGGAGCAGTCTTTTGAGCTGAGCCTCCGTCCTCAGCACCTGAAGCAGTACATCGGGCAGGACAAAGTCAAAGAAAACATCGAAATCAGCATCCGGGCGGCGACCAGGCGCAAGGAGGCGCTCGACCACGTGCTTTTGTATGGCCCGCCCGGGCTGGGAAAAACGACCCTGGCCACGGTGATCGCCAACGAAATGAACGTGAACATCCGGACGACCAGCGGGCCGGTCATTGAGAAGCGGGGCGATCTGGCGGCCCTGCTGACCAATCTGAAGAAAAACGATATTCTGTTCATCGACGAAATCCATCGCCTGCATCCGGCCATCGAGGAAATCCTCTACCCGGCGATGGAGGACTTCTACATCGATATCATGATCGGGGAGGGCCCGGGCGCCCGCAGCATCAAGATGCCGCTGCAACGATTCACGCTCATCGGGGCGACGACGCGCGCCGGCCTGATTACCGCGCCCCTGCGCGGCCGCTTCGGGATCATCCATCGCCTGGATTTTTACAGCCACCAGGAGCTGGCGATCATTGTCCATCAATCCGCGGCATTGCTCGGGGTGGAAATCGATGACCACGGCGCGAACGAGATTGCCTCGCGCTGCCGCGGCACACCGCGCATCGCGAACCGCCTGCTCCGGCGCGTGCGCGATTACGCCGAGGTCAAGTCCGATGGCCGCATCACGCGCCCCGTGGCGATGGCCGCATTGACCATGATGGACGTGGACACGTACGGGTTTGACGAGATCGATCGCAAGCTCATGCTCACGATCCTGGAGAAATACAACGGCGGACCCGTGGGGGTGGGCGCCCTCTCCGCCGCGATCAGCGAGGACGAGGATTCGATCGAGGATATCTACGAGCCCTACCTCATCCAGATCGGTTTCCTGGATCGAACCCCGCGCGGGCGGATGGCTACACGCAAGGCATACGAGCATTTCAAGATTCTGCCGCCCAGCAGCCAGAAGAACCTGTTTTGAAGGGTGAACCATGTCCGCGGCCATTGATCTCGAACCTAAGCTCCGCAAGCTGCAGCAGGCGATTGAAACCGTCGTGCTGGGAAAATCCGAGCCAGTCAAGCTGGCTCTGGTAGCACTGCTCGCCGAAGGCCATCTGTTGATCGAGGATGTGCCGGGCGTGGGGAAAACAACGCTGGCACGGTCGCTGGCACAGGCCTTCGATTGCACCTTCCGCAGGATTCAGTTTACGAGCGATCTTCTGCCCTCGGATATCCTCGGCATTTCCGTGTTCAACCAGTCCGAGCAGGCCTTCGAGTTTCGCCGCGGCCCGATCTTTGCGAACGTGGTTCTGGCCGACGAAATCAACCGCACGACCCCCAAAACCCAGAGCGCGCTGCTCGAAGCCATGAGCGAAGGGAAAATCAGCGTCGACAACCAAACCTACTCCCTGCCTCGTCCGTTCATGGTCGTGGCTACGCAAAACCCGATCGAGCACCACGGTACCTATCCCCTGCCCGAATCCCAGCTCGATCGCTTCATGTTGCGCATTCGCATGGGGTATCCGGAGGTCGAAGCGGAGAAGGAGATCCTGCGGCGGCCAAATGGCCGGCCGAGCGTCGAGCAGATCGCGCCGGTACTGCAGGCCCGTGACATTCTCGAGGTTCAACAGGCCGTGACCGAGGTCCGCCTGGATGAGTCGCTGCTCGACTACATCCTGGCGATTGTGGAGGCCACGAGGCGTTCCGAGTTTCTGCTCGCCGGGGTGAGTCCGCGCGGCTCGCTGGCCCTTCATCGCGCGGCTCAGGCCCTCGCTTATTACGAGGGGCGGGACTACTGCATTCCCGACGACATCAAGCGGCTGGCACTGCCGGCACTATCCCACAGGGTGATCGTCAGCGCAAAGTATGCCTCCCCCGGCAAACGCAGTGAAGAAGCCGAGGAAATCCTTGCTGAGATCCTTCAGGGCATCGAGATCCCGCTTTGATGCGGACGTCCGGAGGTAGATTTGAGCCGCTGGCGTTCCCCCTTTTCTTTCAGCATCACGCGCGCAGGCAGCGTTTACATCCTTTCGGTTTTCCTGATTGCGCTGGCCGCCGTCAACACGGGTAACAACCTCCTGTACCTGATCCTGGCGACACTTCTCTCGGCTGCGGTCGCCTCCGGCATCTTCGCGCGCCTCTCGTTGCGTTCGCTTTTTGTTTCCCTGCAGGTGCCGCAGAATGTTTTCGAAAGAGAAACCGTTTCCAT
Organism: Terriglobia bacterium; assembly: GCA_020072565.1. NCBI lineage: Bacteria > Pseudomonadati > Acidobacteriota > Terriglobia > Terriglobia bacterium. The sequence continues at coordinate 61,026 of JAIQGI010000048.1, read as the reverse complement.
CAAGATCTCACTGAAGAACCGGAAGCGGTGGTTCCCGTCGTTCTCGATCCTGGTCGAGGACCTCTCCCTCATCCGCACCCGCCGTCGCCCCGGGCTCTTCCGCATGCTCAAGTTCTGGAACTCCGATTCCCCTTCCCGTGCCGGCGGAGAAACCCCGGTATTGCACCACCCGGCTTATTTTTCGGCGATTCCGCCCGGAGAGGCGCGTGCAGAGCTGATCTCACAAACTTTTGCGCGCCGAGGCAAATACCTCCTTGACGGCCTACGCCTCTCCACCCGGTTCCCTTTCGGATTTTTCTGCCGTGGCGAGCGCGTTTCTGTGAGTGGCGAGGTCCTGGTTTATCCTTCGATCCGCGAAATCTCCTCCGATTTCCACCTGCTCCCCTTCTTGCCTGGAAGGCTGGAAGGGAAGCGTCCCGGACAGGGCGAGAGTCTTTATGCGATCCGCACCTATCGCGAAGGGGAAAGCGCGCGCCTGATCCACTGGAAGGCGACAGCCAAAACAGGCAAGCTGATGGCGCGCGAGTATGCGCGCGATGAAGAGAGCGAGTTCTGCCTCATCCTGGACACGGCGATTCACTCTCCGCAGGCTGAATCTTCAGATCAGTTCGAGGGGGCGATCTCCCTTGCTGCCAGCCTGGCAGCGCATTTTGTCCGCGAAGGCGCGGAGTTCGAATACCTCACTCCCGGCGAATATGTTGCGCGCGGCACTGGCATCGAACACCTGTACCGCATCTTGCGCTCGCTCGCGGTGGTCAAATGCGAACCTGCCGCCGGCGCAGATTCCGGCGGCCGGGCTTTGACGGAGACTGAAGCCGATTTGAACAAGCAATTTTCTACAGGTCTGGAGAAAGATCAGTTGGCGCGGATAATGTCCGACAAGGTATTCAAGATCTTTCTGACCTCGAGGCCGAGGGGAACCTTCCCGGCGTCAATCTGGCGCTCCTCCTATGTGATCTATTTCGACGAGCTATGAGCTTCGCTGGCTGTTACAAACTGTCCATCTACCTCCTGGTCGCATCGGGATTCCTGGCCGCCGCTGCGACCGGGGCGCTCAATCCCATCGTTCTCGCGCTGCTTGGCTCCGTGCTCCTGGCCGGCTGGTTCATCGATACCGCCCGGCTCCGGCGTGCCCTTCCGGCCTGGGCGTGGCGGGGAGTCCTGCTTGCGGGTCTGCCGGCCTGGTACCTGGACCTCATTCTGCTTTCGCACTCACTCTTGTTGAGCACGCTGCACCTGATGCTCTTTGCTGCCGCCGTCAAGCTCCTCACCCGCCAGGAGGATCGAGACAACGTCTATCTCTATCTTCTCAGCTTCGGTGTGCTCCTCACAGCCGCGGTGCTGACCAGCCATGCTGTATTCCTGCTTTGCCTGTTTCTGTTTCTCTGTGCCGCTCTCAGCTCGCTCACGCTGTTCGAAATGAAGCGCAGCAGCGCGCGTGCCCGGGAAGGCGGAGTGATTCAGCCGGTCGTCATTCCCAGGAGCCTGAGAGGGACCGGGTTCGAGCTCTTCGCCGGTTTTCCCTCGAAGGCCATGGGAGCTCTCACGCTGCTGTTTTCCGTGTCGATCGCTATCCTCGCGGTTCCGCTCTTCTTTCTTCTTCCGCGGGTATCCCTCGGGGTCCATCACTACCCCGCCGGCCGGCCGGCGATCATCAGCGGTTTCTCCGAAACGGTCGAACTCGGAGACATAGGCCGCATCCAGGAATCAAACGAGCTGGTGATGAAAGTTCAAGTCGATGCTCCCCTAGCGCAGCAGCCGCCTGACTTGAAATGGCGCGGCATCGCTTTGGACCATTTCGACGGCAGGTCCTGGAGCCGAAGCCGCTCCGACCGCAATCGGATCCCAACGCAGGCAGGTTATTACAAGCTGGAGCAAACCACGCAAGGAACGAATGTCCTGGTGCAGACGTTCCTGCTGGAGCCGATCTCGACGGACATTGTCTTCGGAAGTCACAAAGTGCTGGCGGTCTCGCCCGATCTGGGGTGGCTCGAGCGCGACGGTTCCGACAACATCTACTCGCTCACGCAGAGAAAGAGCGCGATCCGCTATTCAGTCGTGTCCGATATCACCCGGCCCGATCCGGCGCTGATCGCGCCTCATTCCGGCAGGCCGCCGCGAGAGGTCGAGGCATGCTGCCTCCAGCTGCCGCAGGAAGACCCGCGCGTAGCGGAACTGGCACAGCGCGTGACCGCCGAGGCGGTAACAGGCTTTGCCAAGGCTCGGGCGCTCGAGAGCTACCTCCGCACCGCGTATGGATACAGCCTCGAGCTCAAGGGCACGCCGAACAGCGCCGATCCGCTGGCAATGTTTCTTTTTGATGTGCGTCGAGGACACTGCGAGTACTTCGCCACGGCGATGGCCGTCATGCTCCGGCAGCTCGGCATTCCGTCGCGCTTGGTCAACGGCTTTCGAGCTGGAGAATATAACAGCTTGTCCGATCATTGGACGGTGCGCCAGTACAACGCCCACAGCTGGGTCGAAGCCTGGTTTCCCCCCTACGGCTGGATTGAGTTCGATCCCACGCCGGCCGGATCGGAGCCTCAGACGCCGGCATTCTGGAAGACGATCACGAGGTTTGGGGATTCCTGCGACCTCTGGTGGTCGGAGCACGTGGTCAGCTATGACCTGCGGAAGCAATCCCGCCTCATCCGGGCAGGGGGTGGTATGCTTCAAGCCTTCCAACTGTCGGCCCGGGAGTATGCCGGCGCAGCCGGCCGGAGCTTCGTCGCGCAGCTAAGCAGCCTGCACTCGCCCCAACGGGCCGTCATCCTGCCGGTAATCCTCGCAATCTTTACGGTGGCGCTTCTCCTGACGGTTGCGTTCCTGTCGAGGCGCCCACGCCTGCTCATGCGCCGGCTTCGGCGCGTGGTGGGGCGCACACGCATCAGGAGGGACCAGCGCGCGGAAGTCATCAGCTTTTATGGGGAGGCCATCGACGTGCTGCAAAGCCATGGCTGGCAGCGAAGGAACAGCCAGACACCTCTGGAGTTTTCCCGGAACCTCGCGGGTGAGCCGTTCGGCGCAGCTCTGGCTTCGCTCACGGCTCTTTACAATCGGGTCCGTTTCGGAAAGGTGACCCAGGAAGCCGACGCCGCCAATGCGCGCGAGTTGCTCCGGTTGCTGCGCACCCCGCAAAAAGAAAACCGCCGGGCGTGAATTATTCATGGAGCAGAGCCGCACGCCCGTGAAAAGCAAAAGAATTGGACGCGGGTAAAAGTTCCTGCACGCCGACCGAGATCGAACGGTCGGCGAAGGTCAGCGTCTTTCCGCGTCCAAAACTGCATCTTGATCCCACATCCATAAATACTCCGGGCTGGACGCCAGGGAGACTCCTGAACTGCCTCTTCGGGAGCCGTGGCGGTCTTGGTATCCTGCTTGTCCCCGGGGGTGCCACTTGAACGAGTCGGGCGGAAGGCCTAGTATTCATTGTCCCGTGGCATTGAGGCGCCCGGGCTCGGGAGCGGTTGAGTGGCAAAGATCGGATTCATCAGTCTGGGGTGCCCCAAAAACCTGGTCGACAGCGAGGTCATGCTCGGCTTGCTGCAGAAAGCGGGGCATACCATCACAACTGATACGGCCGAAGCCGAGATCGTCGTCATCAACACGTGCAGTTTCATCGAAAGCTCAAAAAAAGAATCCATCGACACCATACTCGAAGCGGCAGAGCTGAAGAAGACGGGTGCATGCAGGCGACTGATTGTCACCGGTTGCATGGCTGAACGCTATCCGAAGGAAATTCAGTCCGATCTCGGCGAGGTCGACGCCATCCTTGGGACGAACCAGCTGCAGCAGATCACGCAGGCCGTCGCGGGGGATCCCGTATTGCCGCCGACTTCGTTCGGGCGCAGCAACGCCGACTATTATCTCTACGATCACACAACACCGCGAGTCCTGGCCACGCCGGCCTATACCGCCTACATCAAGATCGCCGAAGGGTGTGACCACACCTGCTCTTTCTGCATAATTCCTAAGCTGCGCGGGCCCTTCCGCAGCCGGAAAATCGAATCGCTGGTGGAGGAAGCGCGCGGCCTTGCGGCGCAGGGGGTCAAAGAGATCACTCTGGTCTCGCAGGACACAACCAGCTTCGGGCTTGACCTGGGAATCGGCGACGGGCTGGCCCGCCTGTTGGAGGCGCTCGCCGGGGTTGAAGGCATCCATTGGCTTCGATTTCTCTATGTCTATCCGGATCTGGTGAGCGATCGGCTCGTGGAGGTGATCAACTCCTATGGGCAGATCTGCAAATACATCGACATGCCGCTGCAGCACGCCGGCGCCCGCGTTCTCAAATCGATGAGGCGTGGAGGCAACCGCAAAAGCCTTGAGCGGATGATCGAACGAATTCGCACCGGCATTCCGGGAGTGACGTTCCGGACCACCATGATCGTGGGGCATCCCGGCGAAACCGAAGAAGACTTTCAGGAGCTGAAGGAATTTTGCCGCGACATGGAGTTCGACCGGCTGGGCGTTTTCAGCTATTCAGATGAGGAGGATACGCTCTCGTACGAACTGACCCGAAAGGTGCCCGCGCGTACTGCCGAACGACGCCGGCGGGAGTTGATGGAGCAACAGGCCGCGATCGCGGCGACGAAAAATCGGCATCTGGTCGGGAGGGAGCTGCCGGTGCTGGTGGAAGGGCCGTCGCAGGAAAGCGAACTCCTGCTCCAGGGTCGCCTCGAATCCCAGGCCCCCGAGATCGACGGCGTCTGCCTCATCAACGACTCGGAAGTCGGAGAGGTGAATGCCGGAGAATTCCGGGTCATTCGGATCACGCAGGCACTGGAGCATGATCTTCTCGGCACCCTGGTGCGATAATCAAATGCGAACCCGGGCCCGGAACGAGGAGCAGGACGTGAGCATTCACGCCCCCATTCATTTTATACAGAGCGTTATAAATAATGCCTCGAGCGAAAGATCATTTCGGGCGTGCGACAAGTTATGGGTGTGTCTTGAAACAATGGTTTTGAGGCCCGAAGGGCCGACAGTTCGTAGGCCCGGCCGTAAGGCCGGGATTCCATTCCGGATGAAAATCGAGCGCCGAGGGCGCGGCACTATTGAGTTTTCAGGTGCCGCGCCTTCGGCGCTCCGTCTCTCTGCTATCTTTATCCCGGCCTTACGGCCGGGCCTATTCATTGCCGGCCCTTCGGGCCTGAATGGCCACAAAATCACACTGGCGGGCACGAAGAGTCGCTTCCCCGTTCTTATGCGTGCCTCACGGAATTCAGACAACATACGACTGCCCGGCATGCGGCAGAATTTATGTCGTTCTTCGGGCCCGAATGACCATAAAATCACACTGGCGGGCACGAAGAGTCGCCTCCCGGTTCTTATGCGTGCCTCACGGAATTCAGACAACATACGACTGCCCGGCATGCGGCAGAATTTATGTCGTTCTTCGGGCCTGAATGACCACAAAATCACACTGGCGTGCACGAAGAGTCGCTTCCCGGTTCTTATGCGTGCCTCACGGAATTCAGACAACATACAGCTGCCCGGCATACGGCAGAATTTATGTCGTTCTGTATAACTTAACCCGGATTATTCATGAATATGCGATCAAGAGAAACTTTTGGACGCGAAAAAACGCTGACAGACGCTGACGGTTCGGTCTTGGTCGGCGTGCAGGAGTTTTTGCCGCGCCGCAGGCGCCAGCGCTTCGCGCTGGTCGTGCTTGCCCGGAACGGGCTGTCGAACGCTCGTACGCCCAGAGGAGTTGGTCCCGGGCGAACACTCTGGAGCGCTCGACAGCCCGTTCCGGGCAAGCAGGACGGCAAGAGCTCCTGCCAGCGCTTTTCCGCGTCCAGTTTTGTTGCCTTTCACCGGCGTTCGGTTCTGCTTCACGAATAATTCGGGTTAATCAGTGTCTTATGAAGATAAAGTGTCCCAAGTGCGGGAAGGAAACCCGGCTCGAAGACAATCCTTTCCGGCCATTCTGCAGCGAGCGCTGCAAGCTCTTGGATCTGGGAAACTGGCTGTCGGGTTCTTACAGCATCCCGACAGTGAAAGATCAAGAGGAAGACAAGCCGGCGGATCCACCTAAAGAATCTGGAGATTCATGAGGGAACGCATCTCTCTCTTCCTGGCCACCGGCTGTTACATCGGAATGATCCCCGGCGCTCCCGGAACCTATGCCTCTCTGGCTACCACTCTAGCCTACTACCTGATCTATCGGATCTATTTCCGGATTCTGCCGGAGCTGCACCTGAGCGTAATCTGCTTGATTACAGCCGCCGGCATAATCACCTCCGCCCGCACCAGCCGCAGCTTGGGTCAGGAGGACCCACATGTGGTGGTAATCGACGAGGTCGCGGGTCAGCTCACAGCTCTGTTGTTTCTGCCGATCAGTTTTTTTAATCTCGTCGCCGGGACATTTCTCTTTCGCCTGTTTGATATCTGGAAACCATACCCCATCCGCAGGCTCGAGCCGCTGAAGAACGGCGTGGGCATCATGGCCGACGACCTGCTGGCCGGTGTGTATGCCAATATCGTACTCCACCTTGCCAACCGGCTCCTGCACGGATGAACGACGGCTTCTCGGGGCATGCCATGAAAGCGGAAATCATCGCGATCGGATCCGAACTTCTCAGCCCCGACCGCCTGGACACCAACTCTCTTTATCTGACAGAAAAGCTGAACGAAGCCGGCCTCGAAGTGCGGCTGAAGACGGTCGTGGGCGATAACACGGAGGATATCGAGAAGCTGCTGCGGGTTGCACTGCAGCGCTCACGGCTGATTGTGCTCTGCGGGGGCCTCGGGCCGACGGAGGATGATCTCACCCGCGCGGCCACGGCAAAAGCGCTCGGCCGTCCTCTGGCGCCCAACGAGGTCATTCTCGATGGCCTGCGGCGCAGGTTCGCCCTGCGCGGCTACCGCATGGCCAAAATCAACGAGAGGCAGGCGGAAGTCATCGAAGGTGCGGAAATACTGGATAATCCGGTGGGCACCGCCCCCGGCATGTGGATTGAGGAGAAAGGCGCTTCGATTGTCCTCCTGCCGGGGCCGCCGCGTGAGCTGCAAGCCATGTTTGAATCTCAGGTTCTTCCGCGAGCGTTGAAGATAGGGAGCGCAAGGCGCCTGGAGAAGAGAACATTCGGCCTTCAGGGTTTGCCCGAGTCCGAGGTAGACAGCCGGATCGCCCCGATATACAAGAGCTATCCTCAGATTCAGACGACCATCCTGGCGGCCAAAGGGTGCATTTCCGTCCGGCTGCAAAAATGGCGCGCTCATGGTGTGGATGCTTCCGATCTTGAGGAACTCGCGCACAGGATCCGGTCCGAACTGGGTGACATCGTGTTCACGGCGGCGGAAGAGACGTTGGAAGCGGTGGTAGGGCAAATGCTGCGTCATTCCGGTCGCACTCTTGCCGTTGCGGAATCCTGCACTGCGGGCCTGATCGGTTCAACGATTACCAGGGTTCCCGGGAGCTCGGACTATTTTCGAGGTGGCATCATCTGCTACAGTAACGAGCTGAAAGAGGAACTATGCCGGGTCCCGCGCGAGCTGCTGCAACGCCACGGCGCGGTAAGCGCCGAAGTGGCAGAGGCGCTGGCCCGCGGGGCGCGCGTGGCAGCGCATAGCAGCATAGGACTTTCGGTCACCGGTATTGCGGGCCCCGATGGAGGTTCGGAGCACAAGCCCGTGGGCCTTGTCTATTTCGGGCTGGCCGATGCAGCACGTTGCATTCATATCAGGCGGATCTTTCCGGGAGACCGGGACACGGTACGCGAGCTCGCGACCACCTTTGCGCTCGGGCACCTGCGCAGGTTCCTGATGCCGGCGGAGACGACAGCATGAGGACGTTCATTGCCATTCCGCTTTCATCTGAAGCGCGAGCGCAGCTCGAAGAGCTGCAGACAAGGTTGCGTTCATTCCGGGCAGACGTCAGGTGGACTGCAGTCTCGTCCATCCATCTGACCCTGAAGTTTCTGGGAGAGATCGACCCGGCGGCCCTGCCCCCCCTGGTAAGGCTGCTGCATGAGGCTGCCGCATTGCAGCGCCCCATGGCGCTTCGGTTGCACGGTGTGGGCGGATTTCCCAACCTGCGCAATCCCCGGGTGATCTGGTGCGGCCTCGAAGGGGACCTGCCGATGCTGGAAGCGCTTCAGCAGAGGGTGGAATCGGCCTGTCTGGGCGCCGGCTTTGCTCCCGAAGAGCGCCCTTTCCAGCCCCATCTGACCCTGGGCAGAGTCCGGGGCAAAACGAATTTGCAGCCCCTTCTGGACTATATTAAAATCGGCAGTGCGCTGGAACATGCATTCGTTGCGAGAGAATTCAACGTCTATCAAAGCACGCTGAGGCCGCAGGGGGCTCTTTATACCGTGCTGGAGAAGATCGAGCTGAAGGGTGAATGACGGCGATGAAACCCGAATATCTGATCCCAATCCTGGGCTACTTCCTTGGCTCCATCCCATTCGGTTACGTGCTGGTGAAGACTACCACCGGCGCGGACATCCGCAAGGCCGGCAGCGGGAATATCGGCGCCACGAACGTGTTCCGCAAGAGCCGCGCGATCGGCATCCTCACCTTCCTGATGGATGCGGGCAAGGGCTATCTGGCAGTCGTGGCAGCGGGGTGGCTGGGCGGCGATGTCCGTTGGCAGGCTGCCGCCGCAGTGGCTTCCATTCTGGGTCACGTCTTTACGGTCTTCCTTGGCTTCAAAGGCGGCAAGGGAGTCGCTGTGGGATTCGGTGCCTATCTGGCGCTTACTCCGGCGGCCGCGGGAACAACCATGATCGTGTTCCTGCTGACTACCGCCTTGACTCGCTATGTCTCGCTGGCATCGATCCTGGCCACGGCGGCATATCCGCTGTGGGTCTATCTTTATCATAAGCCCTCCATTGTCTTCTGGTCGGCCGTGATCGGGTCGGCGCTCATCGTTGCCAAGCATCATCAAAACATCCGACGGCTCCTTTCGGGCAAAGAGCACAAATTTGCGCTCGGGGATCGTTCAGGATAGCCGCATGATTTGGAGGCTTTATGGCCATCAGTAAGGAACTGCTCGAGATACTGGCTTGTCCCCTATGCAAGGAGGAAGTTCGTCTGACGCCCGACGGCAGTGGGCTCAAGTGCATCAAGTGTCATCGTGTCTATCCGATCCGCGATGACATCCCGGTGATGCTCATCGATGAAGCAAAGATCGAAGAGGATGAGGAGCAGGCCAGGCGTTAGCCCGCCAGTCACGGAATTCACCGATTTCTCCGGCATCGGTGAATTCCCTGGCGAGGATTTTTTCTGATCTCGCGACCTGACAGGAAAGACAGCTCATCTTGCCAAATTCGATTTCCCACGCCGAACGCATGCGCGCGCTGCGCCTGCAGCTGGAACACATTCCGCGGCTCCTCATTATCCGTCTGAGATCTTTGGGCGACTCCATTCTCGCGCTGCCTCTGCTGGAAGCGCTCCACGCGTGGCGCCCCGACCTGCAGATCGATGTGCTGGTAGAGGCGCAGTACGCCGCCGTGTTTTCCAGGCACCCGGCCGTGCATGAAACGCTGATCCTGAGGCCACGGAAAGTGCCGGAAGGAGAGGGATGGCCGCGCATCCGTACCTGCCTTGAAATCTGCAGGCGCCGGTACTCCGCAGTGGTCAATCTGCACGGCGGCACCACATCGTCGCTCTTTACCCTTGCCAGCTGCGCCGGCCTCAGAATCGGTCAGGAGAAATATCGCCAGGGTTGGGTCTACAACGCTCTGATCCCCAACCCCCAGGTCGTGTGGCAGCGTTCTGATCTTCACACCGTGGAAGATCAGCTCACGCTTCTGCGTTGGCTGGATCTTCCCATACCGGCAAGACCACGAGGGAAGCTGTTTCTGGACGATGGTGTGCGCGCCCGAATAAGGGAGCGCCTGGTTTCCTCCGGGATCGGATCCTCCGGGTATCTGGTGATTCATCCGACGGCGACCCTGCCGTCCAAGCAATGGAAGGAAGAAAAATTTGCCGGCCTGGCCGACCGGCTGCATGAGCGCTACGCGCTCCCTGTGATTTTTACCGCTGGTCTCCGGGAAGCTCAAGTTCTGCTCGACATTGGCCGGAACGCGCATTATGCGCACCGTTACTGGTCCGACCTCGGACTCGATGAGCTGTTTTCCCTGATCGAGGGTTGTCGGCTGTTCATCGGCAATGACAGCGGGCCGACCCATGCCGCCGCGGCGCTGGGCAGGCCTCTGGTGGTCGTATGGGGTTCCTCGGACTATCGCGACTGGCATCCCTGGGAAACGGAGTATGAATCGGTCGGGCTGGAGCTGCCCTGCATGCCCTGCCCCGGGTACACCTGTACCGCCTTCGGCACACCAAGGTGCATCGATGACATACCCGTGGAATTAGTCATGGATGCGTGCGATCGGTTTCTCAAGCGAGGAGTCATGGGTCATGAGTGAGGAGTGTGAATATCCGAACCGGCAAGTCGCATGATTTTGCGCTCATCAATCATTTGAGGACCAGATATTATAGTGACGCTATTCCAAGGATTGATGTGTCGCCCCTGCAGGGCTCCTTCTCCACCTGCCCACAACCCCGGGCTCACGCCCCATAGGCGTTAACTTAACTACCCGCCTCTGCGTGGACGTGGACTTGGACCTCGACTTGGACCTGGACTTCGACTATCTTGTGGGGCGTGAACTTGCGCAAGCTCGATGTTTATCAAGCCGCAGTCCGCTTCTTGCCATTTGCAGCCGGAATTGCCGACAGTCTGCCGCCACGATACCCGGCTATGTCCTACCAGCTTCGCCGTGCATCCCTTTCCATTCCGCTGAATATCACCGAGGGATCAGGAAAGAGCACTGGCCCGGACCAGCGCCGCTTCTATGCCATGGGCCGGGGCAGTGTCAGGAAGCGGACGAACTCCTTCTCTCCGCCGTTAGGATGCTCTCGAAAATGTGCCGAGCATGAGAACATCCGGGGCGAGGTCCAAGTCCACGTCCAAGTCTAGGTCCACGTCCAGGTCCGTCAGCGAGTGTTACCTTGAGTTAACGCCTATGGGGCTCACGCCCGGTGCTATTCTATTTCTGCCCCTTCGAGGCGGGGAATCTTATTTCTGTCACTATATTTCATGATTATCAGATGGCTCATCACTGATTCTCAAGGAGGACTATGCCACAAACTCCCCATGTCGAGCGTCACTTCACCGCTTCTGAAACGGTCAGGGATGTTGTGATCGGAATGTCGGATGGACTGACGGTTCCTTTCGCGCTGGCAGCCGGCCTGTCGGGCGCAGTCTCGGCCTCAAACATCGTGGTCACTGCGGGTTTCGCCGAAATCGCCGCCGGCTCGATCGCAATGGGATTGGGAGGCTACCTCGCGGCCAGGAGTGACGCGGAACATTATGCCAGCGAAGAGGCGCGTGAACATCTTGAGGTTCGCGAGATCCCGGAGGATGAGCAGAATGAAGTCCGCGAGGTCCTCGAGAAATACGGCCTGACGGCAGAGGAAGCAGAACCGATTGTCGCCGCCCTGACCCGCAAGCCCAAAGCCTGGGTGGATTTCATGATGCGTTTCGAACTCGGCCTCGAAAAGCCGGACCCCGCCCGCGCCCTGACCAGCGGGCTCACGATCGCCGGCGCATATATCGCCGGCGGTCTTATTCCCCTCAGCCCCTATATTTTTCTGGCCAATGTCGGGACAGGGCTGACTGTCTCGGTGGCAGTCACCATCGGTGCGCTGGCGCTGTTCGGCTACATCAAAGGCCACTTCACTGGGGCGAAGCCTCTGCGCAGCTCAATCCAGACAACTTTAATAGGCGGCCTCGCTGCTGCTGCTGCGTTCGCCATCGCCAGAGCCATCGCATAATCGGCTTCCGACCTCCGACTTCCGCAGAGGTCGACGAATTGACGATTGACCCGGATTATTCATGAATGTGCGACCAAAATGCAGTTTTGGACGCGGAAAAACGCTGACCGGCGCCGACTGTTCGGTGTTGGTCGGCGTGCAGGAGCTTTTGCCGCGCCGCAGGCGCCAGCGCCTCGCGCTGATCCGCGTCCAATTTTGTCGCTTTTCACGGGCGTGCGCTTCTGCTTTATGAATAATTCAGGTTAAGCCGAAGGAGTCAGAGCTCAGAAATCTGACGGATCCCGGAGAGCAGTTCTTCGGGGGTTACCGAGGCCGTGCCCAGCTTGCCGACCACAATGCCTGCCGCTATGTTCGACAGGATCGCGGCCTCCAGGATTGACAGACCGCTGACCAGGCCGAGACAAAGGGTGGAAATGACGGTATCGCCGGCGCCGGTGACGTCGAACACCTCACGCGCAAGCGTTGGGATTTGTGTCACCTTCGAATTCGAATCCCCTTCGAAGAGAGCCATGCCGTGCTCGCCTCGTGTTACCAGCAGATGATCGATCCCGGTCTGCCGCAGGATTTTTTTGCCGGACCGCACCAGGGTTTTCTCGTCGCTTATGTTTATTCCTGCGGCGCGCTCTGCTTCGGCAAGGTTGGGGGTAATCACGGTGGCAGGCCGATAGGCCGCAAGATTCCTCAACTTGGGATCGACGCAGACGATTTTCTGGGCGGATTTGGCCAGGGGCAGGATCTTTTTCAGGAGCGAAAGCGTGATGAATCCTTTGGCGTAGTCGGAGACCACCACCGCATCCATAGCATCCAGGTGGGTCCGGAACCAGTCCACGATTCGGCGCTGCAGTTCCGGAGCGAGCGGGCTCCTGTCCTCGCGGTCGGTGCGGCACACCTGCTGATGATGCGCGATGATGCGCGTTTTGACGCTGGTTGCCCGGTCCTTATCGATCAGAACTCCGCTCACGGACGCGCCGAGCTGACGAAACCCGGCGCGCAGTTGTTCGCCCTCCGCATCGTTCCCCACGATCGTGAGCGGAAAGGGTTCGCCGCCCAGGCTGCTGATGTTGGCGGCTACATTTGCGGCGCCACCCAGGCAGGCCGTTTCCTCCCGGATCTCGACAACCGGCACCGGCGCTTCCGGGCTGATGCGGCTGACCGAGCCCCAGACAAACCGGTCCAACATGACATCGCCGAGCACCAGGACTTTCTTTTTCCGGAACCGGCCCACCGCCGCGGCCAGCTTTCCCGGATGGCAATTGAATCGAGCCAGCACCATAGGTTCAACGCTCTCATTCCGCAGCAAGCGGGGCCGCTGCTATCGACCCGGGATAATAATGGATGGCTGTGCCGGCCCGACCCTGGCGCTCCGGGGCAGGTGCCGAACTAGAAACTCGACGAAGCTGAGCGAGGACGGCCCGGCCTCCACATGACTCGCGACCACAGCCCGCAGCACATCGAGGCACTCGATGGCATCTTTCAGATGGATGCGTGGATGGTCGGCTTCCTTAGGGTAACGGTAGGATTCGATCAAGCTGCTGAATTGCCTGCGCAGGCCATCCGCCCGCAGGTTGCCTGTAGTCGTCTCATAGAGCACCCCGCGTTCCTCCGTGCGCAACGTCTTTAATAGGCAATCCAGCGCCTCCGCCACGTCCGCGTCCGTAAGATCGCGCATGGACTGGCGCGCGGCCGCGATCAGCGTCTGCAGGTCGACAAACACCATTTCGAAGTCCGCCAGGATTCGGGCCCTTTTCCCCTGCTCCAACGGATCGGCGGCACGGTAATGGCGCAAACCCTCCTGGTTGGCTTCGTGATTCCTGCCGATCTTCAGATATTCACAACTCTCCGGGCAATCGATTTCGAGAATCCGCTTCTCGCCGCAGCACTGTGGGCAGATTGCCGCCTGCTTTGCCGGGCAGGATCTTCGGCCCTTCCGCTGGTTGCATACAATACATTTCATCGCGATTCCGCTTCTCTGTTTCGATTTTCAAACCATGTCGAAACACAGTTTATATCACAACAATAATGAAACCATGAAACAGGCGAAATGCACGCAAAATGTTTGGTGCATTTCGCATGTTCCATGGCCGCTCATTCCGCTTTAACCTGATCTATTCATGAAGCAGAACCGCACGCCGATGAAAAGCAAAAAAATTGGACGCTGATAAACGCGGACAGGAACTTTTGCCGCGCCGCAGGCGCCAGCGCTTCGCGCTGGTCGTGCTTGCCCGGAACGGGCTGTCGAGCGCTCCAGAGTGTTCGTCTGGGACCAGGTCCTCTGGTCATGCGAGCGTTCGACAGCCCGTTCCGGGCAAGCAGGACGGCAAAAGCTCCAACACGCTGACCAGGATCGGATGGTCGGCGGCGGTCAGCGTTTTTCCGCGTCTAAAACTGCATTTCGGTCGCACATTCACGAATTATCCGGGTCAAACACGCCTTTGCCGCGGGTCTGACAGAACCGGGTCAGAAATCTCCTGACTGCTGCATGGTCGGGGAAGGCTCTTTCGGCCCGGTTAAACTCCCGTGAGTGGTATCGTTTCTTCTGGGTCGTCGGGATTCCGTTGAACAGAGTGTGCAGCATCTCGTGGTAGAGCAGATACGATACGACTGATTTGGGGACATTGGGAGTGTCGAGGACCGGGCTGATCGTGATCGTGTGATGGACTGGATCGTAGTGTCCCAGCCGGTTCCAGCTTCTGCGGGTTCCCCAACCCAGTTTTCGAATTTCCACCTGATTGTTGAAATACAGCCGGTTCAGCTCGCCATAGATCTCTGCAAGAGAATGGCATTTCCCCAGCGCCTCGCCGATCTGCTTCCTTCCTCGTTGCCGGCGCCGCGCATGAACACGCCGTTCGACCTCCGGGTCCTGACGGAAACGTTCGTATATCTGCAACGCTTGGGAGGAGGGCTTTCTCCTCAAAACCTTGCACGCGAGCAGCAGGACGATCGCTTCCAGAACCGCCCGGGGTGCCCGACTGCAATGGTCGCTGATGCGAATCACCCACGCCGAATCCCGGCGCCGGATCGTGTGCGTCAGCCCGATGTAGGGATAGAATTCCGCCACAATTTCCTTGTCACCGAAGAAACTGGTAAAAGACTGCAACGCGGAGCGGCAGATTTGCTGGAGCTCGGCTACATCACACATCAGGTCGGAACTCTCTTGATTTTGGATTGCGGATTTTGGATTGCGGATTTGGAATCTCCCGTTACTCTTGAGGACCAGATATTATAGTGACGCTATTCCGAGGATGGATGGGTCGCCCCTTCAGGGCTCCTTCTTCACCTGCCCACAACCCCGGGCTCACGCCCGGGGCTATTCTCTTTCCGCCCCTTCGGGGCGGGAAATTTTGTTTCTGTCACCATATTTCGTGATTATCAACAATCTTGAGCGCGCCCTGATCTACGATCCCCCAAATCCAAAATCCAAAATCCAAAATCCTATTCATTCTCCAGGAGCGCCTTCTCGAGTTTGGCGACGGCCTCCTTCAGGGAATCGATATCGGCTTTCAGTTCGGGCAGTCTGCCGAAAAAGGCATTTTGGATTGCGGATTTGGAATCTCCCGTTACCAATCTTGAGCAAGCCCGGATCAACGATCCCACAAATCCAAAATCCAAATTCCAAAATCCAAAATCCTATTCATTCTCCAGGAGCGCTTTCTCGAGTTTGGCGACGGCCTCCTTCAGGGAATCGATATCGGCTTTCAGTTCGGGCAGTCCGCCGAAAAAAGCATTTTGGATTGCGGATTTGGAATCTCCCGTCACCAATCTTGAGCGAGCCCGGATCAACGATCCCACAAATCCAAAATCCAAATTCCAAAATCCAAAATCCTATTCATTCTCCAGGAGCGCTTTCTCGAGTTTGGCGACGGCCTCCTTCAGGGAATCGATGTCGGCTTTCAGTTCGGGCAGCCTGCCGAAAAGCGCGTTGAGGCGTTTGTATTCGCGCAGCGGGCGCACGGGAACTCCCCAATACACTTCTCCGGCGCGGACGATCTTGCCGGGGAGTACGCCTGCCTTCGAGCCGATCACTACGCCCTTCTGGACGTGGGCGTGATCCCCAAACCCGACCTGCCCGCCGATCACGGCGTAATCCTCGATCACGGTGCTGCCGGAAATGCCGGTCTGGGCCGCTATGACCACTCCCCGTCCGATCTGAACGTTGTGTGCGATCTGCACCAGGTTGTCGATCTTCGCACCGGCGGCGATGCGGGTCACACCCAGCGATCCTCTGTCGAGTGTGGTGTTGGAACCTATCTCGACGTCGTCTTCGATGATAATCCCACCGACCTGTGGAAACTTGATCTGGGTGCGGCCGTCGAAAACATATCCGAACCCGTCGCCGCCTACGACAACACCGGCATGGAGCACAACCCGGTCACCCAGAATGGATCCCGGATACAACACCACGTTCGGGTGAAGGGTGCATTGCTCACCCAATACGCAGTCATCCCCGATCACCACGCCCGCATGCAGGATGCATCCTCCGAATATCCGGGCGCGGGCGCCGATCACAACGAATGGCCCGAGGTCGACATCGCCGGCGACTACGGCTTCAGGAGAGATAGCAGCGCTCGGGTGTCGACGGCCGGAGGCGGGCTCCGGGGCGGTGAGCAAGGCGGCGGCCCGTGCAAAGTCCAGCTTGGGATTGCCGGAGAGAATTGCATTGCCAGCGACAGGCACGAAATCGGGGGGCGCCAGCACGCAGCCGGCACGAAGTCCGGCGGCGATCGGGTCGGCTTTCCGTTCCCGTTCGAGAAATACCAGGGCGGTGTCGTCAGCACTCTCCCAGCTGGAGACCCTGCTAAGCCGGCGGCTGCCGTCGCCACGGAACTCGAGGCCCAACAAAGCAGCGATTTCGGATACGGTATAGATCATTTTGCAGGCTCAACCCAATCAACCCTGATTATTCATGAATGAATGGCATCAATGGATCTCTGGACGCTGAAAAACGCAGACGGACGCTGACCGTTCGGTCTTGGTCGGCGTGCAGGAGCTTTTGCCGCGCCGCAGGCGCCAGCGCTTATCTGCGTCCAATTCTGTTGCCTTTCGCCGGCGTTCGGTTCTGCTTCACGAATAATTCGGGTTAAATGTGCGAACGGGTTCTCGAGTATTCGGCGGTCAACGGCGCAGTTATGTGGCCGACTTGCTGGCCGGCACAATTTCCTTCTCTTTTCCAGGAAGCTCCGGGCTGCATGCGGGGCATTTCGAGCCGGCCTCTGCCTCAGGTAACAGCAGGGTATGACTTGTGGATTCCAGCTCCACGGCCCTACCCTTGGCATAGATCCTGTGCCGGCCTTTCGTATTGTGCCACTCGGTCAGTGTTGCCGTTTTGTGCCTGTTTTCGATAATCTGGCGCCATCCGACGCCCGTGTTGTAAGCGCAAAACGATACTTCCCCTTCCTCGGTTCCGTAAGGAATCACGCACATTTCCGTGCGCCGGAAATCGTAGGTCCACAGGTCCTGGAACAGCATTCCTTCAACGCATAGCACACGCCAGTCATCCTGGCCGGAGTGTATCTTCATCCGGTCATTCCTGTCGCTGTCGGGTCTTTCCGAGCTGGGCTTGAGCAGACTGATGATACGGGACAGGGGGAATCCCGCCGGAGCTTCCTTCGCCTTGTAGTTGCGCAAGATGGCCAGCGCCAGCTGGGCTGAAGTCAGCGTTTTTCCCCGCGCGCCGTCGGCAATGCTGATCACGTCCCGGGTAAACCGCTCGAAGTCCACGAATTTGGACAGCGGTGTCCATTCATGCGTACGGCGGTTGACCACCAGAAGACTGGTCACACCACAATCGGGATGGCAATTGCATGCGCTCCAACCCCACGGCGCGTCCGGGCCCTGGAGAATGTCCATCACGTTCGTCATCGCACTGTAGGTGGACAGCGGAAACCAGTCTCTCATCGGTTCCCAATCCCCGTGCATTTGGGTTTTCAGGTCCTCGACCATCTGAGACAGTGGATAGCGCTGTGCGTAGCGGGTCTGGTCGTCAACTTCCTCGTCCCTGCCCGAGAAAGAGATGGGCTGTAACACGACGGTCTGCACCTTGTCGATGTTCCTGACGGCAAAATTCACGATGGATCCGATCGCGTCGTTATTAATCCCGTTCACGATCGTGGCCACGAGTGTGGTTTTCATTCCGACCCGGGCGGTGTTCTCTATTGCCTGCAGCTTGACGTCGAGCAGGTTGGCTACACCACGATGCTGGTTTTTCTCGTTCGTGACGCCATCGAACTGCAGATACGTTCCATGCAGCCCGGCCTCGCGAGCCTGGCGCGTAAATTCCTCGCTCTGGGCAAACCGGATCCCGTTGGTAGCCGCCAGAATCCTGTAGAAGCCGAGCTTTTTGGCATAGGCGACCGATTCGAGAAAAAACGGAGAAAGTGTCGGCTCGCCGCCCGAGAACAGGATGATCACCTGGCGCCGCGGCTTGAACGAAACCGCACGATCCAGGATCGCCTTGACGATCTCGAAGCTCGGTTCGTGGACATACCCGACCTGGTTGGCGTCCATGAAGCAGGGGCCGCACATCATGTTGCAGCGGTTCGTCAGGTCGACCGTAAGCACGGTACCCCGGCCGTACTTGATCGAGGAAGGCCCGTGGCAATGGATGCCCGCGTCGTCGGCAATTTCGAAATCCCTGCCGAAAAACAGGTTTTCGATGCGGCGTGTAAAAGCCGGATTGGTCGAAAGCACATCTTCGAAGGGACCGTGCTTCTCGCACACCTTGCGCATGAGGATGCGGCCATTCTCCTCGAAAAGCTCGGCTCTGATTTCCCCGAGATGGCCGTTGATGACTGCAGCTGGGTCAAGCTCGCCCTTCACGATTTTGGCGCGCGCCTCCGGGATGCAGTGCGGGCAAAGCGAGTCGGTGACCCTAGGAAATCCAAGGGGAGGTGAGGTGCGCTGGCGGTTTTTGGGAATCCGGTCAGGGGCCCATCGGGGATGCGGAAGCCGGCCTTCGGGAATGTGCCGGTTGACTGTCTGGAAGGCGCGCCAGAGAAGGTCCGACGCCCCTCTTACCAGGGACGAGCCGGCCCATGTCCATAGCGGGCTGCGCTCGCGCTCCTCGCGGACAATATGATCTGTGTACATACACCCTGCTGTGATCTGTGCCGGTTGTGACCGGCCGCCTGTGTTCAGTAGCCGGAATCCGGTTACATGCGCCGAATCGACGGGCCCGATTAGCTTTATATGCTCGCTATTTCCCGGAAGTCCGGAGTCCGTCGCCGAATGCCGCGGTTCCCGGACACCTCAAAGCCGCACGGAACTCAGCAGAACACCTTAACAACTTTTCCACATCTCGTCTATTGAAATTCTTGCCGGCCTTACAGAAAGCTCCTCACGATGAGAAATATCTCAGCGAGTGCGAGGACCAGCAGGTGGCGATGCTCCCGATTCCGTTTGACGCGCGACCAGAGGAAAGAGGACGAACGTATGGGAGCCGCCTTGAAGTTCGGGAAGAACCTGGGAACCCGCCCGGCATACTCAAGAAATCCTTCCCCGTAGCCCTGCAACAGATCCTGCTCCTCTTTCTTCATGACTGGATAGTAAAGCGCGATATAGAGGATGCCAAACGGCAGCAGGAGCCAATATACCTGCCCGGCAAGAAGCACTCCGAGTGCCATGATAAGGGATCCGAGATAGAGCGGATTGCGCGTCATGGCATATGGCCCGCCGGTGGCCAGAGACTTGCCCTTGTCGATATGCCCGGCAGCCCAAAGCCGGAGAAGCGCCCCGAGAGCGGCGACCGCGCCTCCGACCACGAGAGACTGCCGCGACGGGTGCATGAACAGAAAAACCACCACCCCGATTCTGCACAGTGGCACGCGTATTTTCTGTGCAATTGTCTCCCAGGAAGACATGCGCTTATCCGGGATTATTCATGGGTGAATGAAAAAATGGATCTCTGGACGCGGAAAAACGCAGACGGACGCCGACCGTCTTGATTTTGTCGGCGGCCAATTTCCTGGTCTTATTCCAATCGCCATCCAATTACGCCGGGATCCCATTACTACCTGTTTTATTTTCCTACCGTCGTGTCTCGAGTGTACGGAACAGCCAGCCATTTTTTGGCTTCATCCTGGGCGCCGTTGGTATTGTCCTTGGTGTTGAGGGCTTTGTTATACTCCGCCAGTGCGCGCTGACGTTGGCCGAGAATATCGTAGATCTTCCCGATATAGACGTAGCACCAGACCTCGATCCACTTCGGGTCCTTGTCCCCATTCAGTGCGTCGCGGAACGTGTTCGCCGACGCCTGGAGGTTCATCTGTTCGAAAAACACTTCCGCCAGCCGGAAATGCGCAATCGATTTTCTCGGGAATAGTTTGAGGGCCTGTTCGTAAGCGCGGATGGCGCCGACGTAGTCGTTCTTTTCCTTGAGTTCGCTCCCGAGTGTGAGCTGCACTTTGAACTGGAGCTCCTCGGAGTCGCGCAGGAGCTTGCTGTCCGGATCGAGAATCACCTTTTGGGGCCACGAAAAGGTATTAACGTCGAAAGGAGTCGACTTGCCGTTGAGCTCGATGGTGGCGCGTTCGGTCTTTCCCTCGCCCTGGGCCTCAATCTCCAGCGGCATGCGGAAAAGGTCTCGATCCTGTGTCACGCTCCCGGAAACCCGGAAACCATCCCGGGTCTTATATATCTTGTAATCCACCTGCAGGTTGGGCACTCCGATCGTATCGATCCATTCGGCAAAGAACCACGCCAGCTCCTTGCCATAAACCTGTTCCGCCAGCTTTTGAAAACTGGCGGTCGAGCCGCCGGTGGCGGCAAACTGTTTGGCATACTGCTGGAGGAGACCGGCAAACTTCTCCGGACCCAGCATACCCTGGAGCATGTTCAGCACGTATGCCCCTTTCCCCGCGACGATCGATTGATAAAATTCGGTTCCGTACCCGAGGCCGACAGCGTCACGAATCGCGCTCTTGGACTCGTACTTCAGGCCCAGGACGGCAAGATTGTCGATCTCGTTTCTCAAGGCTTCAGGGCCGTTGCTCTGGCCGAGGAAAAGGGCGGCCGAGTAATAAGCCATGCCGTCCGCCAGCCAGAGGTCATTGGCACTGCGGACTCCGACCGTATCCATCCACCATTGATAGGCAGCGCGCCGGGCAAGCTCACGCATAGGCGGTGTGGAACCGGACAATTCCTTGTGAGTGACGAAAATCGTACCCAAGGTACCCGGAGCCAGGGCAAGCCTGTCGTCCACTTCGACCAGCCGGTAGCTCTTCCCCGTCGCCGAGTCGCCCCAGAGCTGCTGATAGTACTCCAGCGGCTTCACCAATGCTTCGGCAGTCTTGCGGATGGCCTCGATGTGATCCTCGCGGGCGAAAGTGTCGATCGTCAACTTGTCGAACTGAGCCTTGCGCTCGAAGTATCGGCCCGCCACGACCGAGGCCGCCATCACCGGCAGCTGTGACGACCAGCCGAATGTCTCTGTGACGTCATGCGTCACAATCGGCATCTGAGCGCCCGGGCCGACAGCGGTCATACCGAGGGGCACGGTCACCTCGACGCTCACCGTGGGGCGATCGCCGAACAGTTTGTTGATCGGAAACCACCTGGCCGGATAGAGAAGATAGGTGCCCTCGATGCCGATATAGGCGCTGCCCTGATCGCGCGTGAAGTTGCGGCTGTAGCGGTCCAGGTCAAACCCGCCGTTGTATTCCAGTTTGATTACGGTACTCTCTCCGTCGTTGAGCGCCTTGGGAAAGTGAATCGCGATGCTGCCGGGACCAGGATCGTCCTGGGTGAAATCCAGGTTTCCCCCGCGTTCGTCCGTAACCTTGAGCACCGACAGATTTTCGCTGAGCTGAAACACGACCACGTCGGTGGACTGGACCACGTTGAACTTGACGGTTGCAACCGCTTTCATTTCGTGGGGGTCGGGATCGAGAGTCAGTTGAATCGTGTAGTTCCCGACACTGATTTGGGGAACCGCGGAAGCCGGTCTCCTGGCCTGGGGATAGAGGCCGGTGCCCAGACCGAACACCAGTGTTGAAACAAGCAATAAGCGTTTGCCTACCATTCGCATTTGCATTCTTTTCACTCCAGGTACCCCGCCACCAGAGCAGCGGCCCTGTCGGAAGCGCAACGTGAGCCCAGCATACTGCGGACCGCAGCCAGACGCGCCCTCATTGTGGCGGCCTTTTCAGGCTGTTCCAGGTATTCCAGGGCTGCACGGGAAAGTGCCTCGGGGGTTGCTTTCCCCTGCAGGTACTCCGGGACAATCTCTTCCTTGGCAATCAAGTTTACCAGCCCCTTGTAGCGACTGCGAATCAATATATTTCCCACACTCCAGTTCAAGGGAGAAACCCGGTACGCAATCAGGAACGGAGTCCCCACCAGCGCCGCCTCCAGGGTGCTCGTGCCGCACTTGATGAATCCGAAATCCGAGTTGGCCAGGATGGTTCGCGCTGAAGCGGAAACCATACGGAATTGCATCCGGTCGCCATCTTCCCCCAATATTCTGGAGGCGATCCTGGCCACCTGGCCTGGATCGATATCCGGCGCCACGGAGACCAGGAACTGCGCCGGCAGACGGCGCAAAATCCGCCGTGATGCTTGCAGGAACGTGGGGAGCATATGCTCGACCTCCACGCGCCGGCTTCCGGGCAGCAGGGCGATCGTCCTGAGAAAGGGATTCAGTCCAAGCTCGGAGAGAAAGCTTTCCCGATCGCTGGTGGCGTCAAAGTCTTCCAGAATAGGATGCCCGACGAATTCCACGTTTACTCCCCGCACCCGATAATACTCTTCTTCAAACGGCAGGATGACCAGCATGCGGTCCACATACTGCCGAACGATCCTGACCCGGCCACTCCGCCACGCCCACAGCTGCGGGCTGATGTAATAGATAACTTTTATGCCCAGGCGTTTCAGTCTTTTCGCAAGCCGGAGGTTGAAGTCGGGAAAATCCATCAGTACGGCTGCGGAAGGGCGCCTTTGACGGCAGGTCTCTGTGAGCAGCCGGAAGGTCCGATAATAATCGCGCAGGTGGTGGACCGCCTCGCGCACTCCGATGCTGGCAAGGTTGCGGATGTGACACAGAATCTCGACTCCGGCCGCCTGCATCTCGTCCCCGCCGGTACCGAAAACCCTCAAGGGCCGCTCACCGCGCAGCATCCGCAGCTTCCGGACCAGATTCGCCCCGTAGCGATCCGCGGACGTTTCTCCGACCACAACCAGAATGGAACGCTCTTCCATGTTGGAATGATTCACAGAATCCCAAGGTGCCTAAGAACCGTTGTCGCGAGTGATCCATGCGCCGCCGAGTACCCTGTCGCCCTGATAAAACACGGCAGCCTGCCCCGGGGTAACTGCCATCTGTGGAACATCGAATTCGACCTGCACGGAACCGCCGGCGCTAGGCGTGACGGTGGCTGGAGCTTCCGCGTGCCGCGACCGGATTTTAACGGCCGCACGCAGGGGTTCGGCCGGTTCGGGAACGGCAATCCAGTTCGCGCGCTCGGCGCGGAAAACGCTCTTGGCCAGCCGGGAGCGCTCCGCCACGATCACTCGTTTCTCGCGCGGCTGAAGGTCGATCACATACAAGGGAGCGGAGTGCGCGATGCCCAGCCCGCGCCGCTGCCCGATCGTATAATGGTGGATGCCCGGATGAGTTCCCACCACCCTGCCTTCCGGGTCGACAATTTCGCCCGCGAAGGATTCCCTCCGGCCCCCTTCTTCGCGGAGATGCCTCTCGACGAAACTGGCGTAGTCCCCATCCGACACGAAGCAGATCTCCTGGCTTTCGGCCTTTTCGGCCACTTCCAGGCCGTATCGGCGCGCGATCTGCCGCACCGACGCCTTGTCGAGCCCGCCGAGCGGGAACATGGCTCGGGCCAGTTGCTCCTGGCGCAACTCGAACAGGAAATAGGATTGATCCTTCTCGAGATCGAGCCCCTTCAGGAGCAGGTACCTGCCGGTTTGTTCGTCGCGCGTGACACGCGCGTAGTGTCCGGTGGCCACATGGCCGGCCTCAACTTTCGCCGCGAGTTTCACCAGGTGATCGAACTTCATGCGCGAGTTGCAGAGAACACACGGTGACGGGGTAAGACCGTTGCGGTAGTCTTCGATGAAGGATTGCACGACCAACTGCTCGAATTCATGCTCGAAGTTGACGACGTAATGCGGGATGCCGAGCCGGGACGCGACCTGCCGGGCGTCATAGAGATCGTCGAGCGCACAGCAGCGTCCGGACCGTCGCACATCTTCCTCGGGCCCGTTGCGCCTCTGATCGTACAATTGCATGGAAAAACCGACGACATCGTAGCCCTCTTCCTTCAAAACCGCGGCGGCTGCAGAACTGTCCACACCGCCGCTCATCGCCACCGCCACGCGGCCACGCGTCATGATCCCGGCACCTCCACCGGCATCCACAGCACGCACGTCCTGACCAGATGAAGGTCTCTGAGGCCGGGATGAATGATGTACTCATCAATGTTGCCCACTCTCTCCTGATAGGAGTTCACCAGCCTTCGGATGTCCACGCGCGCCTCCGTCTCGAGCGTCTCGAGAGACTGATCCAGGTCCGGCTGCGACGGGTCCGGAGAGTGCAGCCCGGGCGCGTCCAGGGTCTGGGCCGTCAGCCCTGTCTTCAGAAAAAGCTCGGCGATCCTCTCGGCTGCCGCATGAAGTCTGCTTCGGGCCCGAGCCTGCTTGCGGTCCGTAACGAACTCTCCCTCCTTGCCACGGCCGACGAACTTCTGCTCGATGCGCGCGAGCCGCCGGTTGGCCACCTCGCGCAACACCTCCAACTCGCCGCGGAAGGATTCAGTGAAACCATCCAGGCAACGGGCCTGAAAATCCTCCAGGGTCTCGCCGGGGTGGGAGTAAATGTTCAGGGCGAAGTTGCGGTAGACCCGTGCCTCGGCATGACGCAGCACGTAAGCGAGATATTGGGTCTCGATCCGGGACAGAAGTTCTTCGGTTACGAATTCGGGCAGGCTGCGCAGCTTCGCCTGCTCCGGCTTCGAGGTCTGGAGGGCTGCCGGATCCACGGTCCGCACCATGTCAGGGGTCCAGAGCAGGTCCTCATCCAATGGTCCTATGTCCAGTATGTTGTTCAATCCGCAAGTCATATGGTAGCCCGACCGCACGTCGGCAAAATCGATTCTGGCTTCCACGAAGAAATGAGGGGCATACTCCTGGACCGGGGCGGAGGATATGGGGCGGAGAAACAGATGTTTGATCCTTCCGGGATGGTCAGGCTGCGCGCCGAATACTTGAGAATCCAATGACATAGAGCAGAATCCACCTCGTGCAAGAGAATAAGAATTCTACCATGATGCCTGATTCCCCGGAAGTAAAACGAAGGCGCTCCGGATCTTGGATCCTGGAACCCGGTTTGCGGGTTTGCATCGACGATCGGCGCCGTGAAGGAGTGAAAGATTTTTCAGTTCAAAATCCGCATTCCAAATTCCAAAATCTGTTACAATCGCTTGCCAGCCAAACCATCTATCAAAGAAGAGACGCCTATGAAAGAAATCATTGATTTTCGACTCAACGGCAAGCCCACCAAGCTGGAGGTCGAAGGCGACCGAATGCTGTTATGGGTGCTGCGTACGGACCTGAATCTCACGGGAACGAAGTTCGGCTGCGGCGCGAGCTTGTGCGGTGCATGCACGGTAGTAGTCAACAAGGAAGCGATGCGCTCTTGCCAGCTTCCTGTGAAAGAGGTGCGGGGCAAGGAGGTCGTTACCATCGAAGGATTGGAGACCAACGGCAACCTGCATCCACTCCAGAAAGCATTCGCCGAGCACGATGCTCTGCAATGCGGTTTCTGCACGCCCGGCATGATCATGACCGCCTACGGATTGATGTTGAAGAATCCGAAGCTCACCCGAGCCCAGATCATTGACGGCATGGAACAGAATCTGTGCCGTTGCGGCACTCATAAACGCATCGTCGAAGCAATCGAAAGTGTTGCCAAAAAGTGAGGCATATCATGGGAGATGAAAAATCCAAGGTTTTCGAAACGCCAGATTCGGCATCCGGACTCTCCCTGGACAGGCGCGACTTCTTCAAGCTCGTGGGCGGAGGCATCATCGTATGGTTCACGCTCGACGAAGCGGTCTTGTTGGGGCAGCGGGGGCCAAGCTATCCGGCCGATCTGAACGCCTATCTGAAGATCGGCGAGAATGGCAGGGTGACGGTTTATTCGGGAAAGATCGAGATGGGACAAGGAGTCGTCACATCACTCGCCCAGGAAGCGGCCGACGAGCTCGGTGTGGCGCTCGAATCGATCGACATGGTCATGGGTGATACGGATCTGTGCCCGCCCGACAGCGGGACCTATGGATCGATGTCGACTCGCTTCTTCGGTCCGTGGGTGAGGGCCGCAGCAGCCGAAGCCCGGGACATCCTGCTCGACCTGGCGGCGGAACAGCTCAAGACTCCGAAAGAGAAACTCAGCGTGGAGGCCGGAGCCGTCTTTGTTACCGCCGACAAGAAAACCCGGGTGACGTTCGCACAGCTGGCCAAGGGCCAGAAAATCATGCGCAAGACGCAGGCCGCCCCATTGTCGGCAACCAAGTTCCAGGCCCCGCCCGCCCACCCGACCCTCATGGGCAAAGCGACAAAACGAACCGATGCCGTGGCGAAAGTCACGGGCAAGGCAAAGTATGCGGGAGACATGCGCGAGCCGGGTATGCTGTATGCACGGATCCTGCGCCCGCCGGCACACGGCGCCACTCTGAAGAGCGTCAATACCTCGGCGGCAGAGAAAATGCCCGGGATCATCGTGGTCAACCAGGAAGGTCTGATCGCGGTGCTCCATCAGGATCCCGAAGCCGCAGAAAAGGCTCTCGCAAGCATCAAGGCCGAATTTAATATCCCCGTGCCGGCGGTCGACAATCTGACGATATTCGACCACATCCTCAAATCGAGCCCTCGAGCTCAGGAGAACGATGCCAGAGGCGATCTCACCGCAGGGGAGAAAGCCGCTGCAACGGTATTCGAGGGTAAGTATGTAACGGCCTACGGCGCCCATGCGCCTATCGAAACTCATACTGCTCTGGCAAAGATCGAAGGCGGAAAGGCGACGGTCTGGATTTCCACCCAGGGTCCCTTCCCGAACCAGCGACAAATAGTTCAGGCTCTCGGTTTCACACCCGAGAATGTCCGGGTCATCACCCCATTCGTCGGCGGCGGTTTCGGCGGCAAGAATCCCGCCCCGCAGGCGGTTGAGGCGGCAAGACTGGCGAAAATCACCGGAAAACCCGTGCAGGTGATGTTCAGCCGGGCGGAGGAGTTCTTCTACGATACTTACAGGCCGGCTGGGGTCGTCAAGATCAAATCAGGCATCACCGCTGCAGGCAAGATCTGTCTGTGGGACTACAATGTCTATGCCGCGGGAGCGAGAAGCTCCGAGCAGTTCTACGATGTTCCCAACAGTATTATCAGGGTCTATGGCCAGGGCATGGGAGGCGGCGGCAGCGTTCATCCTTTCGGCACCGGCGCCTGGCGAGCCCCGGGTGCGCCGGTGAACGTCTTTGCGCGCGAGTCGCAGATCGACATCATGGCAGCAAGCGCCAAGATGGATCCGCTGGAATTCCGCCTGAACAACACCTCCGACCTGAGAATGCGGACGGTACTCCAGGCGGCGGCGGACCAATTCCCATGGAAAAAGGCAGCTGCTCCCAGCGGCCGCGGTTATGGCATCGCCTGCGGCATCGACGCCGAGACTTATGTTGCGCAAATTGTCGAGGTCGCAGTCGACAAAGCCAGCGGGAAAGTAAAGGTGAAGCGCGTCGTATGTGCCCAGGATATGGGCTTTGCCGTCAATCCCGAGGGTGCCAAGATGCAGATGGAAGGATGCATCACCATGGGATTGGGATACACCCTGTCGGAAGACATCAGCTTCAAGGGGGGCCAGATCTTTACCACCAATTTTGACACCTATGAAATTCCCCACTTTTCGGGAGTGCCCGCAATTGAAGCGATTCTGGTGAAGAATGACGAGTTGGCACCCAAGGGTGGGGGCGAACCTGCCATCGTGCCCCTGGGTGGGGCCGTCGCCAATGCGATCTTCGACGCGAGCGGCGCCCGCCTGTATCAATTCCCGATGACTCCCGAAAGAATCAAAGAGGCGTTAAAAAAAGCCTGATACTGTCCCCTGCAAACAACCGCCAAAACAGCGAAGACCTCAGAGCCATAAAAGCCCTGAGGTCTTCGGGGTATCGGCGGTCCGCTCGCTGACCCGGATTATTCATGAATGTGCGACCAAAATGCAATTTTGGACGCGGAAAAACGCTGACCGCCGCCGACCGTTCGGCCTTAGTCGGCGTGCGCTTCATGAATAATTCAGGCTAAAGCCTGTCAGTTGGCGCTGTTCGGGGCAAGAGCTCCGTTGCCGGTCAGTGCATTGTAAATATCCTTGAACTCCTGTCTCCCATAGAAGAGGCGGGACTTCACGGTCCCAACCGGGCAGTGCAGGATGCGGGCGATCTCCGGGATGGTGTTTCCTTCCATGTCGTGCAGTCGTACTACAACCCCCTGCTTTTCGGACATGCGCACAAAAACTTCTTCCACGAACGCCTTCAATTCGCTGGTCATCGTATACCTGAGCGGGTCGACATATGGGGTTGGGCTGGCTGGAAACTCCCTCGCAGCCGTGTCTTCATCCAGCGCGACAAAGCGCTTGTTGCGCCCTTTCCGAATCATTCCCAGGCATACATTCACTGTGATCCGGCTTACCCAGGTCGAAATCTTGGAAGCCCCCCTGAAGCGGGTGATGCCACGATAGATGTTGATAAGCGTCTCTTGAAGCGCATCCTCCGCCCACGACTCCTCTCCCAGGATGCGGAAGGCGGTGTTGAAAATCCTTCGGTTATAGAGCGCCAGGAGCGCGTTGCAGGCTTCGGGATCGTCCCTGCGGCAGCGATTCAGCAGCCTCGATCCCACCTCTTCTTGATCCAATCTTTCCGTCGTTTCCATATTCCCTCGCGAACCCCCGAACATAAACAACAGTCACCCCTTCTAAAGCAAACCGAGGGCCAATCCCGATCCGAAGGGATCATTGAGATAAGATCAATCATCTCAGCGATTTATGCGATTACGCGCGAAACCCTCGAAAAGCAGCAACTGTACATTTCGTGGGCAAGGTTAGCAGCCATTTTGTTAAGTCCCTATAAAACAACAAGATATGTGTGTCAATTTGTTAGACAGCAAAATGGTATCAAAAGTGACAAGTTCCACCTGGATGGCTCCTGACTTCGACGTATTGCGATCAGGCGGGCAGGTGCATGCGTCTGAGTTTTTCGAGCAGCGACTGGCGGCTGATGCCCAGGGCACGGGCTACACGTGATTTGTTGTGTTGAAATCGCTCCATGGTGTTGCGGATCATTTCTTCCTCGAGATTCTGCACGGCAATCTTGAGGTTTCCATCTGGAGGAGGGGAAGACCTCTGGCGCTGCCGGATGTGGTCAGAGAGGAATTCCGGACCGATCTCCTTTTCGAGTTCAGCCAGCAGCACGAGCCTCTCGATCTCGTTCTGCAATTCGCGCACGTTGCCCGGCCAGCTGTAGGCCTCCAGCAGATTCCGTGTTTCCATCTTGAAGTGGCCGATCTTCCGGTTCAGCCTGATGGAAAACTGCTTCAGGAAATATTCCGCGAGCGGAAGGATGTCTTTAGTGCGCTCGCGCAGCGGCGGGATGGTCACGGAAAAGACATTGATGCGGAAATAGAGGTCCTGGCGGAAGCGACCGGCATCGACTTCGGCGCGCAGGTCCCGGTTGGTCGAGGCGATGAGGCGGACATCGACGCTCTTGGGCTGGTGAAACCCGACAGGCATGATTTCTCCTTCCTGGATGACCCGCAACAGCTTGACCTGCAGTTCGGCAGGCGCCTCGCCGATCTCATCCAGGAAGATGGTTCCCCCGTCGGCCATCTCGAAAAAGCCCTTTTTATCGAGGCTGGCGCCGGTGAAGGCGCCTTTGGCATGACCGAAGAACTCGCTCTCGACCAGTTCTCTGGGGATAGCTCCACAGTTCACGGGTATGAAGATCCGGTCGCGACGGTTGCTCTCGTTGTGAATAAAACGTGCGACGAGCTCCTTCCCTGTCCCTGTCTCCCCCTGAATCAGGACGGTGGTCTCCGTTCCGGTCACCCGGCGCAGCAGCTTGAGGATGTTCTCCATCTCGGCACTGCCATAGATGATGGCCTGGGAACGATCTTCCAGTTCCGCCTTCCGGCGCAGAATGATGTTCTCTGAACGCAAGCGTTCATTGGCTTCCTGAAGCTCGGCGGCAAGGCGTTCGTTTTCGCGCTGCAGCTCACGCTTCTCCAGGGCTTCCCGCACCGCCATGCGCAGGTCATCGGGCGCCCACGGCTTGGTGATGTACTTGTGAACTTTGCTGGCGTTGATTGCGGCGATCAGATCATTCACTTCGGCGTACCCCGTGAGAATGATGCGCACGAGGTCGGGGTGATCTTTGCGGGCCGCGTCGAGGAACTCGATACCGGTCATGTTGGGCATCTTCTGATCGGTGATCACGGCGTCGATCGGGTGGGATTTCAGGATCTGCAGGGCTTCCTCCCCGGTCTGTGCCAGGTGCACAGTGTACTGATCCACAAAGGTACGGTGCATCTTCTGCAGGTTCGCGGGCTCGTCGTCAATCAGGAGCAAATCGTATTTTTTCACTGTTCAGCCTTCTCCTGGAAGATCGGCAGGCGCACGGTGAAGATGGAGCCGCCGCCCGGAGCATTTGCGACGAAGATTCTCCCGTGGTGCTGCTCGACGATGCCATAGCTGATGCTCAGGCCGAGTCCCGTTCCCTGGCCGACCGCCTTGGTCGTGAAAAAGGGTTCGAAAATGCGCTTCAGGTTCTCGCGAGGGATGCCGTGGCCGTTGTCCTGGATCTCTACCTGGACCACCCCGTCAGCGGCCCGGGTGCGAATCCACACATCGCCCTTGTCGCCGATGGCGTGGAAAGCGTTCGAGAGCAGGTTCATGAACACCTGACTGAGCTTCCCTGAATAGCCCTGGACTTTGGGGATTTCGCCGTACTCCCGGTGGATCTCGACGCGTTCTTTGTACTGGTTGCGAAGCAGGTTGAGCGAGATCTCGATCGAGGCGTGCACGTCAATCTCGGACATCGTGTAGCTGTCCATGCGCGAGAAGGTACGCAAATCGGAAACGATGTTGTTGATCCGGCTGGCGCCCTCCGTGAAATTATCGATCAGGGTGGGCAGGTCTTCCCGGATGAAGTTGTAGTTGATACTCTCCTTGATGCCGGTGATCCGGGCGCGATCCTCCGGCGACAGGCTCGGCATACCGTCATACGCCTCCAGCAGGGCCTGAAGCTTGCGCGTGTAGTCGGAGAGAAAGCTGGTATTGCCGTAAATGAAGTTGAGCGGGTTTTTGATCTCGTGGGCAATCCCCGCCACCAGTTGTCCCAGGGAGGCCATTTTCTCGGTGTGAACGAGCTGTTCCTGGGTATTCTGAAGATCCAGGTAGGCCTTCTTGAGCGCCTCGTGGGAGCTTTCCAACTCCCTGGTGCGCTGGCGCACCATGTCTTCGAGGTTGCGGTTGAGCTCCTGAAGCTGATTCTCGCGGGCCTCGAGGGCGCCCGCCATATCGTTAAACGTCGCACCGAGAATTCCCACTTCATCGGACGATCGTATCAGCACCCGTTGTGCCAGGTTTCCCTGAGCGATGGTCTGGGCAGTGTGGATCAGGTTCTTGAGCGGCACCGTGATCCCCTGTGCAACCAGGAACGTGAAAATCACCACCAGGATGGTAAGCAGCAGGGTCGCGCCGGCCAGCCACCAGCTCAGGTTCTTGATCGGGCGGAAGATGTCGGTTTCGTCCACGCCCACGCCGACGATCCAGCCGAGGGAGGTGTCGGCAATCGGGGCGATCCCTGATTCCTTCTTGTTGCCGGCGGGAAACTCGTAAGCGAAGGTGCGCTCCTGCAGCACGATCGCATCGTGCAGGTTCTTCAATCCATGATCCTGGATGATCCGCGTGTTGTAAAGATTCTGGGCGTTGGGCGGATAGGACTGCGGCTCAATATCGGCCCTGTTCAACCGGTATTTGTGCCCGATGATCGTGTTGATGTCCTTCGCATACATGAAGGCGTATCCGGTCCTGAGGCCCTGGTTAGCAAGATCCGGCTCCACGCTGTCGAGAATGCCCTGAATGTAGGACCAGTTGATGATGCCGATCCAAACCCCGATAATCTCATGGGTCGAGGGATTGCTCATGGGCTCGGAAAACGCGACGTTGTACTGATAGCTCACGTCTTCGTTCCGATAGTCATATAATTTCTGGACCAGCATGGACTGGTACCAATCGTGCTGCGAAACCTCACCACGGATGGACTTGGTAAATAGCTCCTTCTCAGCCGGATACTCGGTGATGTCCTCACCGATGCGATCCGGCGACAGGAGCCGTTGACCGAACCGATTCACCGTGTTTATGGCGACGATCTTTCCCCGATTGTCCAGAACGGCTAAGATGTCATAGACTTCGTTGTAGAGGCAGAAGTTGTTCAGCAGCGGAACCATGCTCCCGCGAGCCTGCTCGCCAAGCGACGGGTAGATCAGCGAGAAAGTGGTGGCCATGGACGCCACCTCCTGCTTCTGGCTGCGGAGCATAATGTCGATCTTGTCGGCGGTGTCCTGAGCCTTGTTCTTGAGAACCAACTGGATCCGGTCTTCCGCGATCTGTCTGCTGCCGACGAAGTAGGAAAACACGGAAATCCCCATCAGCGGCAGTAGCGAGAGCACGATCATCAGGACCAGCAGCTTGTTGCGCACACTCCTGAAGGCGACAAAATGTGAACCTATGCGAACGTCAGTGTTTGCCATCGATGCGCTTTTGTATCCTCCCGGCACCGGCCGGATAGCCCATCCGCACCCCCGGATACTCTGATGAAAGGAAGTCATCCTGACTGAAAAGGTTCATATCCTGAAACTTTCTGTTCCGCCCAAGGTTTTCATTAATGGTTGATGAGCCCATGGATTCGATCGATTCGGATGCGGCACTGATGGTTGCTTTTCAGCACGGTAACTCTGAGGCATTTGATCAGCTTCTGGACAAGTATCACAAGCCTATTGTCAATTTTATTTACAAAATTGTCAATAACTCAGCGGAAGCTGAAGAACTGGCGCAGGAAGTCTTCCTCAGGATCTACAAGGCTCGTCACGGTTATGAACCGCGGGCGAGGTTCGCTGCCTGGATATACAGGATCGCAACCAATCTGAGCCTGAAGGAGGCAGACCGGAAGCGTCGCATGCGTTTCTGGACCCGCAACAACAATTCCCATGAGGACTCCGCTGCCGAAGAAGAGAGACTCCGCGATCCGGAACCGGATGCCGAACGACAGCTGGTTTCCTCCGAATTGGGAATCGTTATCCGCCGCGCGATCAGCTCGCTGCCGCGGAACGAGAGGGTAGCCCTGGTACTCAGGCGCTATGAGGATTTGAGCTACAAAGAGATAGCAGGGATCATGGATTGCACGGAGGCGGCGGTCAAGACCTACATCCACCGCGGCAAGCTGCATGTGCGCGACCGGATTCTCCCTTATCTGCAGAAAGGAAGGATTTAAATGCGCTGCAATCGTGCGCGCCGGATGCTGGCGCAGAAGGCATCGCAGGACATCAGTATTCACGACGAGCATCTGCTGGCGGATCACCTGAGTGCCTGCGCCGAATGCGCCAGGCTGGAAGAGGAGCTCGAGCGCACCTGGAGCGCTCTTGGCTGTCATCCGACCGTGGAGCCCTCTGCGGACTTCCTTTTCAGGATCAAAGCCAGGCTTCAGGCTGGGGAGGTGGCGCCCGGTGGGTTGTGGAACCGGCTGCCTGCCCTGCGATGGCAGTGGGTGGCGTTGGCGGGCTGTGCCTTGCTTGCGGCGGTGTTGTTGACAAAGGGCGGGCAATTGCGCCAGCCCCCACAGTCTCCTGAGCCGGGGAAGAACATCACGGCCAATCATGATCGCTGGGATGAGCAGTTCCTGGATGATCTGGAACAGACACTGCAATATTCGGCTGCCGATGCTCTCTCCGCCTACGACTCATGGCCTGTTACAGCTTTGGATACTCCGGGCCCGGAAGCATCGCGGTCGAGGCCGGCCGTCAAATTGAAAAAGAAGGAGCCTTTGTTATGAGGAAGCGAATCAGCATTGCCTGGATCGGTCTCCTTGCCTTGTTCATGGTTGAGGGCGCTCTGGCCCAGGGAGTATTAAAGGACATTCCCCTGGGCAAGTGGTGGACGAACAAACGCATCATCCAGGAACTCAGGCTCACCCCGGAGCAGCAATCGAAGATAGATGCCGTGTGGACGCAGAACAGCAGAAACCTGATCGACCAGCAGGCAGAGTTCAAGAAACTTCAATTGGACCTTTCGGAACTTCTGGCTAAGGATTCGATCGACGAGGCTGCCGCCATGAAGGTGTTTGAAGCACTTCAGCAGGCGAGGCTGAGCCTCGAGCGCGGTACATTCTTAATGCGTCTCCAGATCAAGAACCTGCTCTCGCCGGAACAGCAGCAGAAGGTCGAAATGATCTCCGAACGCCAGCGCCAGCAGAAGGCAAAGAACGACGCTGCCGCTGCCGGTTCGGCACCACCGCCGGTGAAAAAATCGGGCCGCTGAGCATCCGATCCGCAAAATCAAAACTGCCGGCGGCCGTCTGCGTTTTTCGGCGTCCAGAGATCCATTTTTGCCATTCATTCATGAGCAATCCGGACACGGGCGGAACCTCGAACCGGCTATTTCTCGATGTCCGGTAAAAAACCCGGGCCACCAAGAACACCGGGAACACGAATTGAACCCTCGTGTTCCCGGTGTTGGTCGTGGCGGCTTCGGTTTCAGTAGAGTCCTCTGGATTTCAGTTCTGCAGCGAACTGGCCGGAATTCAGGAATTGAAAGGCACCGATACCCAGATCCTGAGCGGCCTTCACATTCGCTTCCTGGTCGTCCACAAACAGCACTTCGGAAGCGCTCGTCTGCATCTTTTCCAAGGCACTGAGAAAAATCCGGGCATCAGGCTTGAGCGCGCCCACCTCGTGGGAGAGCACGAAGCCTTCGAAATGGCGTAAAAAACTGAAGTGGCGTGCCAAAAAATCAAAGTGAAACTCGTTGGTATTGGAGATGACCCACATGCGGATTTTGCGCGCCAGCA
This sequence comes from Terriglobia bacterium, assembly GCA_020072565.1. Classification (NCBI taxonomy): domain Bacteria; kingdom Pseudomonadati; phylum Acidobacteriota; class Terriglobia; species Terriglobia bacterium. The sequence continues at coordinate 26,131 of JAIQGI010000048.1, read as the reverse complement.
CGGCGAGCAGTTCATCGGGAATCATGGGCTGCCCGAGTACGGAGTCCCATGCCTCCAGGAAGTCCGGCCAGGGTACAGAGATTCCGATGCGCCGGCACACCTCATGATAGAATTGCGTTCCTTCGAGCTTTCCTGTTTCGAATCTCTGCACGAGGCCATCCGCCGTGAGCATAACCTGGAGTTGCGGGGGTTCGAGCCCCGTAAGCGCCTTCATCTTCTCGCCGAGGGTCCCGTAATTCAAGTCGATAAGAACCATGCCGAGATCGAGGAGCAGGCAGCGGGTGGGGCCCGGGCTCATTCTCTTCTCCTGAGCGCCCAATCGACGGCTGCCTGGGCAAGCACGCGCGTGGCGTTCACAACCGGATAATCCACGCGGCCGGCATTAAATCCCAGGGGGATCTCAGTGCACCCCAGAATGACGGCCATTGCCCCCCGCGCCACGAGCGCGGCACCGATCCGCTCAAAAGTCTCCTGCCGTGTGCGATCGTAGCTGCCGGCCTTGATCTGGAAAATGGCCTGCTGAATGCTCTCCTGATCGCCCGGATCCGGCACGAGCACTTCCATACCGTGCCGCCCAAATACGTCGCGATAGACTCCGCTCAGGATCGTTCCCTTCGTCGCCAACAGCCCAACGGCTTGAGCATCCCCGATCCGGGTACGCGTGCTCAGGTACGTCTCTTCGATCATATCTAGGATTGGGATGCTCACCTCCGGCCTCAACCTGGGCAAATAATAATGTGCGGTGTTGCACGGCATGGCCAGGATTCCGGCACCTGCGGTCTCCAGTGTCACGGCAGCCTTGACCAGGTAAGGGGTCGGATCTTCCCCGCCATGAAGAATCGCACCGGTCCGCTCGGGAACCCGGGGATCCGAATAGATTAGAATCGGTATGTGCTCCTGATCTTTCTTTGCAGGGGTAAGTTGAATGATTTCCCGGAAAAAGTCGACGGTGGCTTCCGGCCCCATCCCACCCAAGATTCCGATTACGCGATCCGGCATGTTGTTTCTCCTTCTCTGCTGCAGCGGTGGCGGGCTTGAATGCGTTCACTCACTCTGCTATTTGAAGTCTCTGATCCGCATGGTGGCGCGCTGGATCCGTTCCCAGTCCAAATCGTAACCGATTCCCGGCCTGTCGGTAAGGCGAATGGTTCCCTCAGGCGTCACAGTCACAGGCGGCTGAACGGTGTCTTCGGCGAAGTAGCGCTTGCTGGCCGAAACATCCCCCGGGAGCGTGAACGCGGAGAGCGAAGACATGGCGATATTGTGCGCTCTGCCGACTCCGCTCTCAAGCATGCCGCCGCACCAGATGGGGATCGCGAGGCGCGTGCAGTAATCATTGATCTTGATTGCCTCGCTGTAACCGCCCACGCGCCCAAGCTTGACGTTGATGATGCGGCAGCTGCCCATTTCCACTGCTTTGCAGGCGTCTTCCGCGCTGTGGATCGACTCATCCAGGCAGATCGGCGTTTCGATCTCCTTCTGCAGGACGGCGTGGTCGACGATGTCGTCACAGGCAAGCGGCTGCTCGATCATCATCAGGTTGAACTGGTCGAGCCGGCGCAACAGGTGAATGTCGGTCAGGTGAAATGCAGAGTTGGCATCCACCATCAGAGGAAAGTCGGGAAATTCGGCGCGAATGCGCCGCAGCGGCTCGATCTCCCAGCCCGGCTTGATCTTGATCTTGATCCGGCGATATCCTGCCGCCACCTCCCGGCGTACATTTTCCAGCAGGGCTTCGATGCTCGCCTGGATGCCGATGGACACGCCGCAGGAGATTTCGTTGCGCACGCCGCCGATGTGCCTGCTGAGCGGAACACCCCGCATGCGGGCTTCCAGGTCCCAGGCGGCCGTCTCAAGCGCAGCCTTCGCCATGCGGTGTCCGCGGATCGGGTCCAGGATCGGAGCTACGGCCCGCGCGTCCTCCAGGTCCCGCCCCAACAGGCGCGGGATGATGAAATCCGACAGAATGTGCCAGGCAGTTTCCGTCGTTTCGCTGCTGTAGCTCGGCTCCTCCCCTGCCGTGCACTCGCCATAGCCGGCGCCGTCTTGGGTCCTCACCGTGAGGAGGATGATCCTCCGATTGCAGGTGCGCCCGAAGCTGGTCTCGAAATAGTGAACCAGGGGCAGGTGGATCTCACGCAGCTGCACCGACTGGATGTGGATCATCCCTTCACTCTCCCGCGCCGCGGCCCCCAGCCGCCCCCGCCCGGAGTTTCGACAACGATATGCCCGCCTGCCCTGACCTTGAAGCGGCACTTGGAAGACAGGAGTTTTGCATGGCGCTGGTCCGTCACCCTGGTTCGCCCGGGCTTGCCCGCCTCGCCCCCCATCAGACCGTAAGGGCGGAAGTGTCGGCGATCGGAGAGAATCGTGGCGTCGGCGTCCGTCAGCAACTCGATCTCGCGCACAATGCCGTCGCCGCCCCGGTGCGCTCCCCTGCCGCCGGTGTTGGGCCGAAGTGAATAGCGACGCACTCTGAAGGGGAACGCGTACTCGAGCGCCTCCACGGGTGTGTTCAGTGAATTTGTCATGTGGGTGTGGATGCCGCTGTTCCCATCCTTTGAAGCACACGCTCCCATGCCCCCGCCGACGGTCTCATAATAGGAAAAGACCTGCCCATCCCGCGGATTGATGCCGCCCAGCGTGAGATTGTTCATGGTGCCGCTGCTGGCGGCGGGAATACGTTCCGGCACAGCCTGGGCAAACGCCTTCAGCAGCACGTCGACGATGCGTTGGGAGGTCTCGACGTTTCCCGCCGCAACTGCCGCGGGAAAGCGTGCATCAACCAGGCTCCTTTCCGGAGTTTTGATGCTGATGGGGCGCAGCACGCCGGAACTGGCAGGGATCGATTCGGGGATGAGCGCGCGCACGACATAGTAGACGGCGGATTCGGTGATGGCCCGGACCGCATTGACGCTCCCCGTGACCTGGGGATCCGTGCCCGCGAAATCGACTTCGAGCTTCCCGTCGCCGACGCTGATGCGTGCGGCGAGCTTCACGGGACGGCGGCTGATGCCATCGTCATCCAGGAAATCCTCGGCAGAGTATGTTCCCTCGGGAATCTGCCGCAGGAGGGCACGGACCATATTCTCGGCATAATCCTGCAGGTGGCCGGCGTAGGCGAGGGCTTCTTTCGCTCCGTAACGGCCGGTGATGTGCAACAGGCGGCGCTCCCCGGTTCGGTTGGCCGCGATCTGAGCCGTGATGTCCCCCTCGCGTTCGCGTGGCGTCCTGACGTTGGCCAGAATCAGCCGGAAAACCTCATCCACCCGCTTTCCGGCCGAGAACAGTTTGACCGGCGGGATGCGGAGCCCCTCCTGGAATATCTCGGTGCTCAGCGGCATCGAGCCCGGTGTCATGCCCCCGACATCGGAGTGGTGTGCACGATTGGCGACATAGAAAAGCAATCTGCGCCTCCGGGAGCCCGGCTCGAAAACCGGGCTGACAAGGGTGATGTCAGGCAGATGGGTGCCACCTTCATAGGGATCGTTCAGGACCACGATATCGCCGGGTCCCATGGTCACGGCCTGAACGGCCGCGCGCACCGACATCGGCATCGATCCGAGGTGCACGGGCATATGATCGCCCTGCGCGACCAATTGCCCATCGGCATCAAATACGGCACAGGAGTAGTCGCGCCGCTCCTTGATGTTCGGCGAAAACGCGGTGCGGCGCAGGGTTACACCCATCTCCTCGGCAGCCGAGGCGTAGAGGGACTTGAAGATCTCCATCCGTATCGGATCGTACCTGCGTGGTGGCGACATGGGCGTCTCCTCATTCTAAAAGGAATTCAGGCTAGCGAACAGGCCGCCGCTTTGCAAGGAATAACCACGGCAAACTCGGGATGGTACCCAGATCGCTGAGGTCTTGTCACGGAATCAATGAATCGGACGCCGCGAAGCGCGCGGTCATTTTACCTGCCATTCCGCGCCCACTGGCAAGCATTTTTCGCACTTCGAAGGAGGTGCGCCGACACCTGTCCCGCCCTGGGCGAGTGAGGCTTCGTCGCCACCGGGATCACACGGGCGGCGCTGAGGAGGTTGCTTGAAATAGATCCGCTGGTTGCGAAACAATAGGGGCGCCTGCCCGTGGTGGCGGAACGGGCTCGCACGGGGATTGGCCCGGCTGATATTATTCCTTTGTTTTGTTAGATTTGACCATTAGTCAAAAACTCTTTATCAACGCCGTTTTTATGCCGATAAATATGCAGAGGTATCGGTGCCCCTCCTCCTGGCCAGCAGAGGGGACGCTCGGCTTGATGAGATTTCGCGGCATCCTGCCATAACTGGTCAATGGGGGACTGCCTCCGGGGTACTTTCTTGTTGAAGAGACTGATAACCACGCTGGAGATGATCAAGATCGAGCACACACTTTTCGCGCTGCCGTTCGCATTTCTGGGCGCCCTGTTCGCGGCGCAGGGCCTTCCGGATATCGCCCAGATCGGCTGGATTCTGTTGGCCATGGTCGGGGCTCGGAGCGCGGCGATGGCTTTCAACCGCCTGGTGGATCTTCCGTTCGACGCCAGGAATCCGCGCACAACCGGTCGCGCGTTGCCCAGGAAGCAGCTCACGAGGGGTTTCGTCGTGGTGTTCGTCCTCATTTCCTCGGCCGTGTTCGTGTTCGCGGCCGCCATGCTCAACCCGCTGGCACTCAAGCTGAGTCCCGTGGCCCTGGCGATCGTACTGTTGTATTCCTATATGAAGCGGTTTACCTGGGGGACTCACTTTTTCCTGGGCCTGTCGCTGGCGTGCGCGCCCATTGGGGCATGGGTAGCTGTCCGGGGGACACTTGAGGCGGACCCACTCCTCCTTGGGCTCGCCGTGCTCCTCTGGGTTGCTGGCTTCGACATTATCTACTCCTGCCAGGATGTGCAGTTTGACCAGGCGGAGCAGCTCTATTCGATCCCCAAGCGCTTCGGCATCGTGCGTGCACTCTGGATCTCCGGATTTCTCCATGCTTTCATGGTGATCCTGCTCGCCCTGCTGTTCTTAAAAGTAGGCCTGGGCGTCCTGAGCCTCGCAGGTCTCGGATTGGTTACCTTACTGCTTGCCTACGAACACAGCCTGGTAAAACCGGCTGACTTGAGCCGCGTCAACGCGGCCTTTTTCACGATCAATGGCTGGATCAGCATTCTTCTGCTGGTCATTACAGGAATAGATATCCTCTGGCACCGGGCGTCGTAGCTATGCTGTCCCAAATTGGCGAACTCCTGATCAAAGAGAACTACATTACCAGCGAACAGCTGGAGGCTGCACTCAAGCACCAGCGCCAGCACGGCGGCCGACTCGGATCGATTCTGATCACTCTGGGCTTCGTTCAGGATGACGACATCACCTCCATCCTCAGCAAGCAGTATGGCGTGCCTTCGATCAACCTCGCCTACTTCGAAATAGATCCGTCCGTCATCAAGCTCATCCCGGTCGAAACGGCTCAGAAGTACATGATCGTGCCGTTGAGCCGGGTGGGCAGCACGCTGACGATCGCGACTGTGGATCCCACGAACGTTTTTGCCATGGACGACATCAAGTTCATGACGGGATTCAACGTCGAGCCGGTGGTGGCCTCCGAGACGTCCATTCTGGAAGCCCTCGAGAAGTACTACGGCACACCCCACTCGATCGAACTCAAGAAGGTGTACGAGGAGATCGCTCAGGGCGAGAAAGAGAGCTTCGAGCTAAACCTCGAGACCGGGACCGAAGAGAATGACGAGGTCTCGATCGATGAGTTGCAGCGCTCCAGCGAAGAAGCGCCCATCATCAAGCTGGTAAACCTGATCCTGTCGGAGTCCCTCAAAAAGGGGGCCAGCGACATCCATATTGAGCCGTACGAGAGGGACTTCCGCATCCGCTTCCGCATCGACGGCATCCTGTACAACATGATGAATCCGCCGTTGCGCCTCAAAGATGCCATCACATCCCGCATCAAGATCATGGCCAAGATGGACATCTCCGAAAAGCGCCTGCCGCAAGACGGGCGCATCAAGATCCGCACCACCTTCCACACCAAAAAGAAGGAGATCGACTATCGCGTTTCGACGCTGCCGACGCTGTTCGGGGAAAAGATCGTCATGCGCATCCTCGACCGGGACAACCTGCCGCTCGATATGAGCAAGCTGGGGTTTGAAGAGGCTTCCCTGAAGCGCGTCGAAACCGGAATCCTGAAGCCCTATGGCATGGTGCTGGTGACCGGCCCCACGGGCAGCGGGAAAACCTCCACGCTCTATGCGGCTCTGAATCGCCTGAACACGCCGGAGACCAACATCATGACGGCGGAGGATCCCGTCGAGTACAACTTTCGCGGCATCAACCAGGTTCAGATCAAGGAGCAGATCGGGCTGACTTTCGCCGCCGCTTTGCGGTCCTTTCTGCGCCAGGATCCGAACATCATACTCGTGGGTGAAATCCGTGATTTTGAAACCACGGAAATCGCAATCAAGGCCGCCCTGACGGGGCATCTTGTTCTGTCCACGGTTCACACCAACGACGCACCCTCCACGGTCTCGCGCCTGCTCAACATGGGCATCGAACCATTTCTTGTGGCCACGTCTGTGCATCTGATCTGTGCCCAGCGGCTGATCCGGAAGATCTGCAACGATTGCAAGGCCGAGGTCAAGACCCCCCTGCAGGTCCTGATCAACCTCGGATTCAGCCCGGAAGAGGCCAAGAACATACAGACCTTCAAGGGGGAGGGCTGCAAGACGTGCAACGGGACCGGATACAAAGGCCGCCTCGGCCTGTACGAAGTGATGGAGGTATCCGAAGAAATCCAGGAACTGATTCTCGTGGGAGCCTCCGCGCGTGAGATCAAGCGCAAGGCAGTCGAGGAGGGGATGCTCACCCTGCGCCAGAGCGGATTGAACAAAATCAAAGGTGGAGTCACCACGCTCGACGAGGTGTTGCGCGAGACGGTACTCAACTGAGGAAGAGAGGGTCAAATGCTCACACTGGCAGAAATGCTTCACAAGGCCATTCAGGCAGGCGCCTCCGATCTGCATTTGACGATCGGAACGCCGCCTCAGCTGCGCGTCGACGGTAAATTGCACCCCATGGACCAACCGGCGCTGACGCCGGCCGACACCAAGCGCCTGGCCTACAGCGTCATGACGGACGGGCAAAAGCACGCGTTCGAGGAAAAGTGGGAGTTTGACTTTTCGTTCGGCATCAAGGACCTGTGCCGCTTCCGTGCCAACGTCTTCACACAGCGCGGCGCGGTGGGCGCGGTCTTCCGCATGATTCCCTTTGAGATCAGGAGCTTCGAAGCTCTCGGGCTCCCTCCGGTCGTGCAGAGGCTGTGCGGCAAGCCGCGCGGGCTCATTCTGGTCACCGGCCCGACCGGCAGCGGCAAATCGACCACACTGGCGGCCATGATCGACAAGATCAACCGCGAGCGCTACGAACATATCCTGACCATCGAGGACCCGATCGAGTTTCTGCACTCGCACAAGAATTGCCTGGTGAATCAGCGCGAGGTGAACAACGATACCCACTCGTTCGGCGATGCCCTCCGGGTCGCATTGCGCGAAGACCCGGACGTGGTGCTGATCGGCGAAATGCGCGATCTGGAGACGGTGGAGTCGGCCTTGCGCATCGCGGAGACCGGCCACCTGACGCTGGCCACGCTCCACACCAACAGCGCGGCCACTACCATCAACCGCATCGTCGACATCTTCCCCGCCAACCAGCAGCCGCAGATCCGGGCACAGCTCAGCCTGGTGCTGGAAGGCATTTTGTGTCAAGCCCTCATCCCCCGCGCCAATGGTACCGGGCGCGCCATGGCCATGGAAATCATGATTCCGAACTCCGCCATCCGGAATCTGATTCGTGAAGACAAGATCCATCAGATTTACAGTTCCATGCAGACAGGGCAAGAGAAGTTCGAAATGCAGACTTTCAATCAGTCGCTGGCCCATCTGGTGCACACCCGGCAGATTAGTCTGGAGGACGCGCTGGGCAAATCCTCCAACGTGGATGAATTACAAGAGCTCATTCGTCGCGGAGTAGGGCTGAACACGCCTGCAGCTCCGGTGGCGCCCGCGCGCGCGCGCCGCCCCGAGGCTGTGGGGAGCTTCGGTCACTAGTCCGGAAAGGCCGATATGCCAGTTTACACATTCCGCGGACGTAACATCCGCACCAACGAAAGTGTCATGGGCGAGAGATTCTGCGCCAATCCGCAGGCTCTGGCTATTCTGCTGCGTCGCGAGCAGGTGGCGCCCATATCGATTCGCGAAAAGAAGGAGAAGAAGGCGATCTTCTCTTTTCGCAGGAGCGTGTCCAAAGCCGAAGTGGCGATTTTCACCCGGCAGTTCTCCGTCATGCTCGATGCCGGGCTGCCACTCGTGCAGTGTCTGGAGGCGATGGCGCAGCAGAATGCCAACCTGGCATTCAAACTGGTGCTCGAGCAGATACGGACGGACGTCGAGTCCGGGAGCACATTGTCGGACGCCATGTCCCGGCATCCCAAAGTGTTTGATGCGCTCTACACCAACATGATTGCAGCCGGGGAGGCGGGCGGCATCCTGGATACGATCCTGCAGCGCCTGGCAACATTCATCGAAAAGATCGTCAAACTTAAACGAGCCTTGCGCTCCGCCCTGATCTATCCGTGCGTGGTCATGTCGATCGCAGTCCTCGTGGTCGGGATCATCCTGTGGAAAGTGGTTCCGGTTTTCCGCACCCTCTTCGAAGGATTCAACCTCCAGCTGCCTTTGCTGACACGCATGGTCCTCGCGCTGTCGAGTTTCGTGGAGAGTTACATCGTCATCATGATTGGGGCGGTGGTGGCCGGCGCATTCGGCCTGCGTTCCTATTACAGGACCGATAAGGGCAGGCACGTGATCGACAGGCTCGTGCTCCGCATTCCGGTGCTCGGGGAGGTCTTCCGCAAGATCGGCGTCGCTCGCTTTACCCGCACCCTGGCGACTCTGCTGTCGAGCGGCGTCGCCATTCTGGAATGCCTGGACATCACGGCGCGCACCGCCGGCAACGCCATCCTGGAGGATACGGTCCGCCAGGTCCGCCGCAACATAGAAGAGGGGAAGACGATGACCGAGCCGATGAAGCAGTCGCATTTCTTCCCGGCGATGGTCATTTCGATGGTCGCGGTGGGCGAGTCCACCGGTGAGCTGGACACCATGCTGGTCAAGGTCGCCGACTATTACGAGGAAGAAGTCGATGTGATCATGGCCAATTTCCTGACCATTCTGGAACCGATGCTGATGGTGTTCCTCGGCGTGGTCGTGGGCGGCATTGTCATCTCCATGTACATGCCGTTGTTCAAACTCATCCAGGCCTTGTCCGGCGGCTAGACATGAGGCAACAGGCAAGCGGCCGGCTGGCAGTGGCATCTGCCGGCCGCCGGCTGCCTGCCGGGGCAGAGGAAGTGCATGGCCAAGATTTTTCCTCTTGAGAGGGTGATCCTGCAGTCATGGACCCGCTCGGGCGCCGGCCCCAGGCACATGCTGCCTGGGCGGACCGACGAACCGAGCCGCCGCCTCCTATGGCTGATCGCCATCCGCACCGCGATCCTGATCCTCGGTCTCAATCTCGCACGGCCCCTTGGGATCCTGCCTGACCGGCTCGGATCGTTGCCCTTTGTGGCAGTTTTCAACGTCTTTTCGGTGACCCTGGCCTTTGGTTACCTCGCGTTGTGGTGGAGCGGCTGGCGCCCCGCCATCCAGCTCTACCTGCAGATTGCCGTCGACCTGGGCATCGCGTCGGTGCTGGTCGCACACACGCACGGCAGCGAAAGCCCCTTCGTCTCTTTTTACCTGCTGATCATCATATACTGTGGCCTGAATCTGGGAAGAAACGGCGGCGTCATCGGCGCCGCGCTCAGCACGATCCTCTATGCAGGCATTATCGCATTCAGCCCTCTGGGTCTTCTCGCCGTCGCTGCCGGGCCGACGGCACTAAACAACCTGACCTTCCGCATTTCACTGCATGCGCTCGGATTCTTCTCCGTCGCCTTTCTCGGAGCCGACTTATCGCGGCGCCTGCACACCGTCCAGGAGGAACTCGAGCAGAAGATCGATTCCCTGGAACAGCTCCAGAGGGTCACAAGGCACATCGTGAGCAGCATCCGCAGCGGCCTGTTCACAACGGACCTGAACGGCTCCATCACGCTGTTCAACAGCGCAGCCGAAGAGCTTACCGAAAAACCGCGGGCCGCGGCGGTGAACCGGCCGGTCCGGGAGGTAATCGGCGACGGGCTGTGGAACAGAATCCAGGGAGCCGACCTGTTCCGGGATGCCCGCCCTTTGCGGCATGAGGAGTGGCTGATGCCTCCCAGCGGCTCACGGCGTTTCCTGGGCTACAGCGTCTCGCCCCTCCTCGATCAGGATCGGGAACTGATCGGCTACATCGTGTCGTTTCAGGATCTGACGGACATCAAACGCCTCGAGGAGGAGATTCGCATCAAAGACAGAATGGCTGCGATCGGGCGCATGGCCGCGGGCATCGCTCACGAGATCCGCAATCCGCTGGCCGCCATGCGCGGTTCGGTCGAGATCCTGCGCTCCCACCTGAGCCTCCCCGGCACGGACGAACGGCTTTTCGACATCCTGACCAGGGAAAGCGATCGCCTGAACAAGTTTGTCGAGGACTTCCTGATGTTCGCGAAGCCCGCCCCCTGCGTGCGCATACCGTTGGATCTGGTCCCGCTTCTCCATGACTCGGTCACGCTGCTGGAGAACAGCCGGGAGGTCCGGAACAAGCATGTGGTCGAGCTGAGCCTCTCCTCCCCGCAGATTCCGGTTCTCGGGGACGCAGACAAACTCAAGCAGGTCTTCTGGAACCTGGCTCAGAATGCCCTGCGCGCCATGCCGTCGGGCGGCACGTTGACCATTGCCGCGAAGACCATGGGGAGCGGCGGCGCCGAAATCCTGTTCCAGGACGTGGGATCCGGAATGACGGAGGAGGAGAAGGCCGGGCTCTTCCAGCCGTTCCATTCGAACTTCACCGGCGGAACCGGCCTCGGACTCAGCATCATCTTTCAAATAGTCGAAGAACACCGGGGGAAAATCCATTTTGAAAGCGAGAAAGGCCGCGGAACGGGGGTCACCGTCTATCTCCCGCCTGCGGTTCAATAATGCGGATGAATTCTAAAGCAAAGGTCCTGCTCGTTGACGACGAGCCCAACATCATCGAGGTCCTCGAAATCGTGCTGCGCGATGAGGGTATGGAGGTCCTCAAGGCGTCCTCGGCGAAAGACGCCCTGGATCTCCTGCGCAAGACCGAGGTCGATATCGTGATCTCCGACATCCGCATGCCCGGGATCTCGGGAGTGGAATTACTCAAGGAGGCGAAGCAGCTCGCCCCCGAAGCCGTCTTCATTCTCATCACCGCGTACGCCAGCACCGAAACTGCCATCGATGCCCTTCAGCACGGCGCCTACGATTACCTCACCAAGCCGTTCAAGATGGAAGAGCTCCTGAACATCGTGCGCCACTCGCTCGAGAAAAAGACGTTGAAGAACGAAGTCGCATCCCTGAAGGGTGAAATCGAAGCCCAGCAGGGGCAGAAGCTGTTTCAGGCTCTGCACCGGAGCCACCTGGTCGGCAAGAGCCAGAAAATGCTCGAAGTCTATCGCACGATCGGCACGGTCGCGATGGGCGAAAGCACCGTGCTCATCGCGGGAGAGAGTGGAACCGGCAAGGAGCTGGTGGCGCGCGCCATCCACGAGGCGTCGCAGCGCAAGGATCGCCCTTTTGTTTCCATCAACTGCGGCGCGTTCCCGGAAACCCTTCTCGAGAGCGAGCTGTTCGGGTATATGAAAGGGGCATTCACCGGGGCCAACGGCAACAAGAAAGGCCTGCTCGAAACCGCCGGCGGCGGGTCGGTCTTCCTCGACGAGATCGGCGATATGACGCCCGCCATGCAGGTGAAGCTGCTGAGAGTGCTCCAGGAGAGGAAACTCAGGCCACTCGGCGGCACCCAGGAAATAGCCGTGGATGTGCGCGTGATTGCCGCCACCAATCGCGACCTGCAGGCAGCCATCCACCAGGGACATTTCCGGGAAGACCTCTATTACCGCATAGCCGTCATCACGATCAGCCTGCCGCCTCTGCGGGAACGGGCCGAAGATATCGATCTGCTCGCCTTCCACTTTCTGAACCAGTATGCCGAGAAAAGCGGCAGGGGGGTATTCAGCATTTCGCGTGAGGCCCTGCGCTGCCTCGAGAATTACCACTGGCCCGGCAACGTGCGTGAGCTCGAAAATACGATCGAGCGCGCAATTGCCCTCGAGACGACCGAAGCCATTCAGATCGAACGCCTTCCCGATGCCGTGCGCAAGTTGCCGCCCCCTTCGATACGCGATTCCATTCCTCTTCCCGAGGAATCGTTTAACATTGAGGAGTTTCTGCACAACCTGGAACGGGACCTTATCTCCCAGGTCCTGAAGCGCACGGAAGGAAATCAGACTCTGACCGCGCAATACCTCAAGCTGACCAAGCCTTCACTGCGTCACCGCATCCAGACGCTGGGGATCGATCCTGCCATTTTCCGCCGCAACGGCTCGAACTCGTAAAGAGACCCAGGCCGCCACGAGCATTCCCACATTTCACGAATTTTTCGCTCAGTTTATGAAAGTGCCCGTTAGTAGTGTGGCAGGGTTTGTCTCCCGTTTTTTCTTTGCGGTCTCCGCAATCTCTGCGCTGAGATTTTTTTGCGGCTATGCCGCTCCGGACAATCCTGGGCGTTCGAACGGAGGTTGGTGTTGATGATTTTCAGCACCCCTGAAATGATGGAGATCATCACTTTGGTCAATTCACGGCGAGACAAGCGCTTCCATGGACGTCGCTATTACATTGTTTTTAAACCGCTTATCGTATTTCCTCGGTCTCGTGCGCTTTTGGCACGCCTATTGCTTTTTATAGCAGCGAGACGCATCCACCCATCCACAGGAGAGGAGAAGAAATTAGATGAAGAACGAACAGGGGTTTTCGCTCGTTGAATTATTGATCGTCGTGGCGATCATCGCCATCATAGCAGCCATCGCCGTTCCCAGTTTGCTGACCTCACGCATGGCCGCCAATGAAGCATCAGGAATTGAAGGCTGCCGCACCGCGGCCTCGGCCGAGGTGGCCTTTTCCTCAACCAACAACCAGAACTACACGACGCTAGCGGATCTGGTCACAAATAACTTCCTGGACAGCCGGTACGTCAATGCCGCTGGGTTCAATGGCTATATTTACACAGAGGACACGGATCCTGGCCTTCCGTCAACGATACCTTACCAGATCGCCAACGGAGGGTTTGGAATCGCCGCTACTGCACAGGTGGGGTACGCGCGCTTCAACTACGGCATCGGGCCGGACCAGGTAGTACGCTATACGGGTCACAACACCTCGGCTACGGCCGACCCGGTTGGACTCGTGGCAGGCGACCCGATTGGCAAAAAGTAATTCCAACTTGTTTGGCTGATAAGGGGAGCGGCTCCAGGGGAATGGAGCCGCTCTTCCCCGTTTCAGATGGGGAACAAAAAAGGCGAGGATCCCTCCTCGCCTTTTCTTTTGCGGTCTGAAGGATATGGGCGCGCCCATGATCTGGCCGCCTTCATTCTGATTCCTGATCAATTTTCGAACCTAGGAAAGCCCTTTCCCCTTGATGGCGTCCAGGCTGACTCCCCCCGAGAGCAGATCCGCTTCCAGATCAGGCTCCGGCTCGACGATCTCCTCCGGAATAATCTCCTCCGTCAAGCGGACATTGCGGTAGAACTCCATGCCGGTACCGGCGGGAATGAGCCGTCCCATGATGACGTTTTCCTTGAGGCCGCGCAGGTAGTCGACCTTGCCGCTGATGGCGGCCTCGGTCAAGACGCGCGTGGTCTCCTGGAACGAAGCGGCGGAGATGAAGCTGTCGGTCGAGAGCGACGCTTTGGTAATCCCGAGGAGCAACGGGCGCCCCTTGGCGGGCTGGCCGCCCGCGGACTCCACGCGTTCGTTCTCTTCGTAGAAGCGGAACTTGTCGACCTGCTCATCGAGCAGGAATTCAGTGTCGCCGACTTCTTCGACTTTGATCCAGCGCATCATCTGGCGCACGATCGTTTCGATGTGCTTGTCATTGATGTTGACCCCCTGCAAGCGGTAGACCTCCTGGATCTCGTTGACCAGGTAGCTCTGCAGCTCTTTCTCCCCCAACACCCTCAGAATGTCGTGAGGATTGCGCGGGCCATCCATGAGCGCCTCTCCGGCCCTGACATACTCGCCTTCCTGGACGTTGATGTGGACTCCGCGGGGCAGCAGGTATTCCTTCACGATCGGCGTCCCGCTGATCTGGCTCTCGTTGTGGACCTCGATTTTCCGCTGGCCGCGAACCAGACCGCCGTACTTGACCATGCCGTCGATCTCGGTGATGACCGCGGTTTCCTTGGGTTTGCGCGCTTCGAAGAGTTCCACGATGCGGGGCAGACCTCCCGTGATGTCCTTTGTCTTGCGCGTTTCCCGCGGAATTTTCGAAAGAATGCTGCCGGGATAGACATCATCGTTATCCGAAACCCAGAGGTGGGCCTTGGAGGGGAGCAGATAGCTTTTCACCACCTTCCCCCTTTCATTCTTGATGAGAATCTGAGGCTGGTACTTCTCATCCGGCGACTCGGTGATGACCTGGCGCACCAGGCCGGTGTTCTCGTCGCGCTCCTCCTTGACGGTTACCCCGTCGATGATGTCCTTGAACGAAATCGTGCCGCCGAACTCGGTCAGGATGGCAAAGGAGTAAGGATCCCATTCCACGAGCACCTGGCCGGGCTTGATTCTCTGGCCTTCTTTGACCTTGAGAAGGGCGCCGTAGGCGACCGAGTAACGCTCCTTCTCGCGTCCGGCATCATCGGCGATGATCAGGGTTCCGTTCCGGTTCATCACGACCAGGTTCTGATCGCGGTTGGTCACATGCTGGATATTGAGGAATTTCACGATGCCGTCGTTTTTGGACTCCTCGGTGGACTGCTCATGGGTACGGCTTGCCGTGCCGCCGATGTGGAACGTTCTCATGGTAAGCTGCGTGCCAGGCTCTCCGATCGACTGGGCGGCGATCACGCCCACGGCCTCGCCCATATCCACCAGGTTCCCCGTGGCGAGATTGCGGCCGTAGCACTTCACGCACACCCCTCGCTTGGCCTTGCAGGTCAGCACGGAGCGGATCTTCACCTTTTCGATACCGGACGCCTGGATATCGCTCGCGAGCGTTTCCGTAATCTCCTGGTTGATGCCTACGATCTGTTCGCCGGTCAGCGGATCCTTCACGTTCTCGAGCGCCACGCGGCCGACGATGCGGTCGCGCAGGGATTCGATAATTTCGCCCCCTTCGATGATGGAGGTGACGTAAATGCCGTCGAGGGTCTCGCAGTCATCGAGCGAGATGATGACGTCCTGAGCCACGTCCACCAGGCGGCGGGTGAGGTAGCCGGAGTCAGCCGTCTTCAGGGCGGTGTCGGCCAGGCCTTTGCGCGCGCCATGGGTGGATATGAAGTACTGCAGCACGGTCAGCCCTTCGCGGAAGTTCGCGGTGATGGGCGTCTCGATGATCTCGCCTGACGGCTTGGCCATCAAGCCGCGCATGCCGGCCAGCTGCCGGATCTGCTGCTTGCTGCCGCGGGCTCCGGAGTCGGCCATGATGAAGATGGGATTGAATTCATCCCCGCTCTCATCCTGCTGAGCCATCTTGCGAAACATCTCGTCGGAGACTCTCTCGGTCACGTCCGACCAGATGTCGATGATCTTGTTGTAACGCTCACCGTCGGTGATGGCGCCGTCCTGATACTGCTTCTCGACCTCGATGACGCTCGCCCGGGCGGCGTCGACCAGGTCGCCCTTGCTGTCGGGAACGATGAGGTCCTCGATCCCGATGGAGATTCCCGCCTTGGTAGCGTGGAGAAAGCCGAGATCCTTCAGATCGTCGAGCATGGCGACGGTGGTCGGGAGCCCGAAGTTGAGATAGCAGTAATTCACCAGCTGCTGCAACCCTTTTCTCTTCATCAGGCCGTTGATGAAAGGCATGCCTTTGGGCAGGATCGAGTTGAAGATGAGGCGCCCGATGGTGGTGTTGATGAATTCGTTCCTCACCTCGCGCACATCGGCCCGCATGACCGCCTGGTCATCGTACTGGGCGGTGAGGTCCATCAGGAGTCCGCTGAAGCGATAGCGTATGGGAGTCAGGCGCTCGACCATGCTGTTGTCGAGCGCGAACATAGCCTCGTCGTAAGAGCCGAAGATCCTCCCTTCCCCCTTCGTTCCCTTTTTCGCCTTGGTCAGATAGTAGCATCCCAGAACGATATCCTGGCTGGGTATGGCGATGGGCTGGCCGTTGGCGGGCGAGAGGATGTTCTGCGTGCTGAGCATCAGGACCGATGCCTCGATCTGCGCCTCCGGGGACAACGGAATATGAACCGCCATCTGGTCGCCGTCGAAGTCGGCGTTGAATGCCGTGCACACCAGCGGCGGGATCTTGATCGCTTTGCCCTCGACCAGTACCGGCTCGAAAGCCTGGATGCCCAGGCGGTGCAGCGTCGGGGCTCGGTTGAGGAGCACCGGGTGATCCTGAATCACCTCTTCCAGGATGTCCCAGACAACCGATTCCTGGCGTTCCACCATTTCCTTGGCGCCCTTGATGGTGGCGGCATGGCCTTCCTTTTCGAGCCGGTTATAAATAAAAGGCTTGAACAGCTCGAGAGCCATTTTCTTGGGCAGGCCGCACTGGTGCAGCTTCAACTCGGGTCCGACCACGATCACGGAGCGGCCGGAATAGTCCACGCGCTTGCCCAGCAGGTTCTGGCGGAAACGGCCGGACTTCCCTTTGAGGGTGTCGCTCAGTGACTTGAGGGGGCGGTTGTTGGCGCCGCGGAGAACACGGCCGCGGCGGCCGTTGTCGAACATGGCGTCGACCGCCTCCTGCAGCATCCGTTTCTCGTTGCGGATGATGACCTCCGGGGCACGCAGCTCCATGAGCTTCTTCAAACGGTTGTTGCGGTTGATCACGCGCCGGTACAGGTCGTTGAGGTCCGAGGTGGCAAACCTGCCGCCGTCCAGCGGCACCAGCGGTCGCAGCTCCGGCGGAATCACCGGGATCACGTCGAGGATCATCCACTCCGGCTTGTTGCCCGACTTGCGGAAGGCGTCGACCACCTTCAGCCGCTTGGCGTACTTGATGCGCTTCAGCTGAGAGGTTTCCGTCTTCATGGCCGCGCGCAACTCGTCGGCAAGTTCCTCGACATCCACTTGCCTCAGAAGCTCCTTGATGGCTTCGGCGCCCATCATGGCCCTGAATCTGCCGGCAAATTCCTGCATCAGGGCGCGGTATTTCTCTTCCGTCAGCAGTTCCTTGATCTTGAGCGGAGCCTCGCCCGGATCAATAACCACATAGGCCTCGAAATAGAGCACACGTTCCAGGTCTCTGAGGCTGATGTCCAGGAGATGACCGATGCGGCTCGGCAGCCCTTTGAAAAACCAGACATGGGAGCAAGGGGAGGCCAGCTCGATGTGCCCAAGCCGCTCGCGCCGCACCTTCGACAGAGTCACTTCGACGCCGCACTTGTCGCAGGTTACGCCGCGATACTTCATCCGTTTGTACTTGCCGCACAGGCATTCCCAGTCGGTGACCGGGCCGAAGATGCGGGCGCAGAAAAGGCCGTCTTTCTCAGGCTTGAAAGTGCGGTAGTTGATGGTCTCCGGTTTGGTCACTTCCCCGTGAGACCAGGCCCGGATTTTTTCCGGCGAGGCCAGGCTGATTCGAATGCTGTCGAAATCGTTGCTCAGATCTGACTTTTCAATTGTGTCCTTGAAACTTCTCAATGGTGCTTCCCCCTAATCTTAGAGGTTCAAATTCGAATAACTCGTTCCGCATCCGACCTCCGACCTCTCCGTTCATTCGGGGGTCGGATGTCGGCAACCGGTCATTCCATGGCTTCGGCACGCCTGATTTTTTGGCGCTGGATCAGCTCCACGTCCAGGCACAAGCTCTGCAGTTCACGGATAAGCACGTTGAACGATTCAGGAATGCCGGGCGTAAAGTGAGATTCACCCTTCACGATGGCTTCGTAAATCTTGGTCCTTCCCTGGATGTCGTCCGACTTTGCAGTCAGGAGTTCCTGAAGAATGTTCGCTGCCCCATACGCTTCCAGAGCCCAGACTTCCATCTCTCCGAACCTTTGTCCGCCGAACTGGGCTTTGCCGCCCAGGGGCTGCTGGGTGATGAGAGAGTACGGTCCGATACTGCGTGCGTGGATCTTGTCATCGACCAGGTGAGAGAGCTTCAACATGTAGATGTAGCCGACGGTCACCCTCTGGTCGAATCTCTCGCCCAGCATGCCGTCAAATAGATCGATCTTGCCGCTCTCGGGCAGGCCCGCGCGCCGGAGCATCTCTTTAATCTCCGATTCGGACGCCCCGTCAAAAACGGGCGTGGAAAAGTAAAGCCCGAGCGTTTTTGCAGCCCAGCCGAGGTGGGTCTCGAGGATCTGGCCCACGTTCATGCGGGAGGGCACTCCGAGCGGGTTAAGCACGATTTCAACCGGAGATCCATCCGGCAGGTAGGGCATGTCCTCTTCAGGCAGGATGCGCGCGATCACGCCCTTGTTGCCGTGGCGTCCGGCCATCTTGTCGCCCACGGAGAGTTTGCGTTTCATGGCCACATAGGTCTTGACCATCTTGATTACTCCGGGGGGCAGCTCGTCTCCCCGGCGCAGCTTGGCCAGCTGCTCTTCGTGAAGGGTCTTGAGGATCTGGATCTGCTTTTCGGTCTTTTCCTCCAGCCGTTTGATACTTTCGTAGACCTTCCCTTCCTTCTCGGCCTTGAAGTCGTTTTTGATCTTGGTCAGCTCCGTCGAGCTGAGCCCAACGAGCACGGAGCGCGTAAGTTTGGTCTTGGCGCGCAGCACAACTTCGCCGGAGCGGCTCGTAACATCTTCCACCAGATTCTCGCCCGCAAGAATGTCGACGAGCTGTTTGTTGCGTTCTTCCTTGATGATGCGGATCTCATCGTTGAGATCCTTCTCCATCTTCTCCACCTGCTCGGCTTCGATCGCCTTGGCGCGCTCGTCCTTGGGGACGCCCTTGCGGGAGAAGATCTTGACATCGACTACCGTGCCTTCGATCCCAGGAGGTGTCACCAGAGAGGCGTCGCGCACTTCGCCGGCCTTCTCGCCGAAGATGGCACGCAGCAGTTTCTCTTCAGGCGACAGCTGGGTTTCCCCCTTGGGAGTGACTTTTCCGACGAGAACATCGCCAGGCCGCACCTTGGCGCCGATACGGATGATCCCGCTCTCGTCGAGGTCGCGCAGCGAGGCATCGCTGACGTTTGGAATATCCCGCGTGATTTCTTCCGGCCCGAGCTTGGTGTCGCGCGCCTCGATCTCCAACTCTTCAATATGGATCGAAGTGTAACTGTCTTCCTTGACCAGCTTCTCGCTTACCAGGATCGCGTCCTCGAAGTTGTACCCGCGCCAGGGCATGAAAGCCACGAGCACGTTGCGGCCGAGCGCGAGCTCCCCTTTGTCGGTGCACGGCCCGTCGGCCAGCACCTGTCCTTTGACGACCCGATCTCCCCTGTTGACGAGCGGGACCTGGTTGATGCAGGTGTTCTGGTTGGATCGCTTGAATTTGGTCAGGCTGTAAATATCCACGCCGGCATCCCGGGCGCGCTTGCCATTCTCACTATCACCCTCGACGCGGACGATGATGCGGGTGGCATCGACGCTATCGACGGTGCCGGTGCGCTTGCAGATCACGACCGCCCCCGAATCCTTGGCGGTGATGTACTCCATGCCGGTGCCGATGTAGGGGGCTTCGGCCCGGAGAAGAGGCACGGCCTGGCGTTGCATGTTCGATCCCATCAAGGCCCGGTTGGCGTCGTCGTGTTCGAGGAAGGGGATGAGGCTCGCGGCCACGCTGACGAGTTGCTTCGGCGAGACGTCCATGTACTGTACCTGGTCGCGCGGCACCAGGGCAAAGTTGCCCGCGATCCGGGCGTCCACCCGATCCTGCAGCATCTGGCCGCTTTCATCCAGATCGACGTTCGCCTGAGCGATGGTGTACTCCTCGGCTTCCCAGGCTGTCTGATAGAAGGAGAAAGGCTCGAACTGCGCCGGCCGCTTTCCTGCCGCTTCGCAGCGCCGGTTCTCTTTGTCGATCGCGTCACGTTCCACCTGCTCGGCCACTTTGAAATGGGTGTCTCCCGGAAACACGATCTGGACGAAGTCCAGCACGCGGCCGTTCTTCACCTTGCGGTAGGAGGATTCGATGAACCCATACTCATTGATGCGGGCGTAGCAGCTCAAGGACGAGATCAAGCCGATGTTCGGCCCTTCAGGGGTTTCAATCGGGCAGATGCGTCCGTAGTGGGTGGGGTGGACGTCACGCACCTCGAATCCGGCACGCTCGCGGCTCAAGCCGCCCGGCCCCAGTGCCGAAAGGCGCCGCTTGTGCGTGATCTCCGACAGCGGGTTGGTCTGGTCCATGAACTGCGAGAGCTGGCTGCTGCCGAAGAACTCCCGGATGGACGCCATGACCGGCTTGGCATTGATCAGGTCATGAGGCATGGCAGTGGTCATCTCCTGGTGCACGGACATCTTTTCCTTGATGGCCCGTTCCATGCGCACCAGCCCGATGCGGAACTGATTTTCCAGGAGTTCGCCGACGGCACGTACCCGGCGGTTGCCCAGGTGGTCGATGTCGTCCACATTGCCTACGCCTTTGGGCAGCTTCAGGGAGTACCGGATCACGGCGTAGAAATCCTCTGCGGTAAGGGTGCGCTGTTCCAAAGGGGTGTTCAGACCGAGCTTGATGTTGAATTTCAGGCGCCCGACCTTGGAAAAATCGTACTTGCGCGGGTCGTAAAACATCCCCTCGAAGAGCGCCGTGGCCGTTTCCAGCGTCGGCGGGTCCCCGGGGCGCTGCTTGCGATAAATCTCTATCAGCGCATCCGGCTGCGACTTGATGTGGTCCTTTTTGAGTGTCTGGGAGATGGTGACGCCGGTGTCCTCCTTCTCCGGGAAGAACACATCGACTGACTTGATCCCCGCCTCACCCAGGTTGTTGATCGTCTGTGATGTTACCTCGGCATTGGGCTCGAGGAGGATTTCACCTGTTTCCGTGTTGATCACCTCGGACAGGGAGAGTGCGCCTTCCAGGCCATCCACCTCCATCCTGATTTCCGACACCCCGGCTTTGACCATCTCTTTGTAGTGCCCGGCCGTGATCTTTTTACCTTTGGCCACGATGACCGTCTTGCCGGCCCCATCCCGGATCTCTTCATTCGCCTTGGAGCCGACGAGGTCGCGCCCGAGGCTGCGGTACAGGTTCTTCTCCTGCCAGCGAATCTTGATGGGCTGGTAGAAGGTGCGCAGGATCTCCGAATCGCCGTTCAACCCAAGCGCGCGCACGAACGTCGTGGCGAGGAACTTCCGCTTCCGGTCGATGCGGACGTACAGGATGTTCTTTTGATCGTATTCAAATTCAACCCAGGACCCGCGGTAGGGGATGATTTTGGCCAGAATGAAGGTGCGGCCGGCGTTGGATTCGAAAAAAACACCCGGCGATCGATGCAGCTGGCTCACGATCACGCGCTCGGTGCCGTTGATGATGAAGGTGCCGTTTTCCGTCATGAGGGGGATGTCGCCGAAGTAGACTTCCTGCTCCTTGATGTCACGGATGCTGCGCCCTTCCGTGTCGGCATCCTTGTCCCACACTACGAGACGCACGGTGACCTTCAGAGGCACGGCGAAGGTCATGCCCCGCTCCTGGCACTCCTCCACCGTGTACTTCACATTCAGTTCCACCGCGCCGCCGCAGAATTCGCAGCGCGTATTTTCAATTTCGTTTCTGGCGCCGCAGTGCTTGCACATGCCGCCTTCGGGGTTGTACGGACTGTTGATGATGGTCTTGCCGCACTCCACGCAATTGGCCCGGAGGTAATCGAGCCCCTTCAGGTTTCCGCACTTGCACTGCCAGTTTCCGATCGAGTATTCGACGAATTCCAGCGAAGAGGTCCCGCGAAAGTCGTTGATCGGAAAGACCGAATTGAAAACGGCCTGAAGCCCTACGTCTTCCCGCTCGGCGGGAAGGACATCCATCTGCAGGAAGCGATGGTAGGACTTCCGCTGAACTTCAATCAGGTTCGGAATCGGGATACTGGTATGGATCTTGGCGAAGTCCATGCGATCCCGATAGACGTTGGAGGTGGTGATATTGGTCATCGATTGGTTTACCTCGACAGACTTGTTTGTCTCTCAATCTTTCGTTGGGGGTGCCGTGGCACTAAAACGCGTGGGGGCAGGAAAGTCCCCGCAGCAACCAGCGCCGCCCTGTGGTTGCCATCTGTTTGGACAGGTCGGAAGGCGGTAGGTGTTGACTCCGCGTTCTGCCTTCTGCCTTTACTGGTCCTCGGCACAGTGACCTCGCCTTGCCAGTGATGAGTCATGAGCGATGAGTCGTGAGTGATAAGCAATGATCAGATGATGGAAACGCTCCACCATCACTCATGACTCATCACTCATGACTCATCACTTCCTTGAGTAAGAGCAGAAACACGTCGGGCGTTACTTGATCTCTACGGTGGCTCCGGCTTCCTCGAACTTCTTCTTGATCGCCGCGGCTTCTTCCTTGGTCACGCCTTCTTTCAGGGGCTTGGGCGCGCCTTCGACCAGATCCTTGGCCTCTTTCAGCCCCAGGTTGGTCACTTCGCGCACTGCCTTGATCACGTTGATCTTCTTGTCGCCCACAGCAGCCAGGACGACGGAAAACTCCGTCTGCTCCTCGGCGGCAGGCTTGGCCTCGGCCGCCGCGCCCTGGCCGCCGGCCATGGCCATAGGCATCGCTGCCGCCGCGGTGATGCCGTATTTCTCCTCGAGGTTCTTCACCAGGTCCGAGATCTCCAGCATC
Organism: Terriglobia bacterium; assembly: GCA_020072565.1. NCBI lineage: Bacteria > Pseudomonadati > Acidobacteriota > Terriglobia > Terriglobia bacterium. Next base: position 3,264 of record JAIQGI010000048.1, on the reverse strand, counting down.
GTGGCTTGATCAATCCACGCCAAAACATCGTTCTTCGTAATTGCCATTTTTTGTTAACTCCCTTGAGGATTGGTAGAAATGAATAGCTAGAACTCTCCAGAGCCCTTACTTCTTGACCTGTTTCAACACCAGGGCCAGATCTCTTGCCGGAGCTTTTAAAGCGCCTGCCAGCCTCTGCAGAGGCGCCTTGAGGAGGAAGACCAACTTGCTCAGCAGTACCTCGCGCGACGGAAGCGCGGCGATCTTCTGAATCTCAGTCGGCGGCACCACTTTGCCTTCGATCAAAGCGGCCTTGAACTGGAAGTTCGGATTGGTTTTGGAAATCTCGGTCAAAAGCTTGGCCATCCCGACGACGTCCCGGCGGTGGAACGCCACCGCAGTCGGCCCTTCCAGATAGGAGCCGATCTGTTCCAGGCCGTTTTCCTTGGCTGCCCGCAGCGCGAGAGTGTTTTTCACCACGACGTAGGAGCCGTCGAATTCCCGGATCTTGCGGCGCAGTTCAGTTGCATCTACGACCTTCAGTCCGCGGTAATCGATCAGGAACAGACTCTTGATCGTGCGGAACTGTTCGCTGAGAGATTCCACCACATGCTGCTTCTCTGATCTGTTCATAGACTTTGCGAAGCCTTTCCAAAATCGGTTGGCAGTCGGAACATGGCAGTCGGCAATACTCACTCCCTGCCGCCGGCCGCCCGCTGCCTACTGCTTTGATTCCAGCGTCGTCGCATCGATCCAGATTCCCGGACTCATGGTCGATGAAAGTGACACGCTCCTGACATATTTGCCCTTGCTGCTCGGGGGCTTGGCCCGTACCACGGCATCGATGAGCGCCTTGGCATTCTCGTAAAGGCTCTTCTCATCAAATTGGACTTTTCCGCAAGGCGCATGGATGATCCCCGTCTTGTCCACCCGGAACTCCACCTTGCCGGCCTTGATCTCCTTGATGGCCTTCGCGACGTCGAAGGTTACGGTCCCGGTCTTCGGGTTCGGCATCAGGCCACGGGGGCCGAGCACCTTGCCCAGTTTGCCCACGCTGCGCATCATGTCGGGGGTGGCGATGGCGGCATCAAAATCCGTCCAGCCGCCGGCAATCCGTTCCACCATGTCATCGCCGCCGACCTCGTCGGCGCCGGCATCACGCGCCTCCTTGACCTTCTCGCCCGAGGCAATCACGATGACTTTCTTGCTTTTTCCCAGGCCGTTAGGCAGCACCACGGTACCGCGCACCATCTGGTCGGCGTATTTCGGATTGACTCCCAGCCTCATCGCCACTTCGACGGTTTCGTTGAACTTGGCGTAAGCCATCCTCTTCAGCAACGCCACCGCATCTTCCAGCGAGTAGTGACGCGGTTCACGCGCAGCAACGGCCTTCGTGTACTTCTTTCCAGCTTTAGGCATTGAGATACCTCACAAATCCAGGCCGGGGCCCGGCTATCCCTCGACTTCCAATCCCATGCTGCGCGCGGTACCCAGGATGGTATTCACGGCGGCATCGATGGTGGATGCGTTAAGGTCCGGCATTTTGGCCTGGGCGATCTCGCGGACCTGTTTCATAGTCACTTTGCCGACTTTTGTCTTGTTGGGTTCGCCGGAACCCTTGGCAATATTGGCAGCCTTTTTGAGAAGCACCGCTGCGGGAGGAGTCTTGGTGACGAACGAATAGGTGCGGTCGCTGTAGACCGACACCACAACCGGAATGATCAAGCCCTCCTGCTTGGCCGTCTTGGCGTTAAACGCCTTGCAGAAATCCATGATATTGAGGCCGTGGGGACCAAGTGCGGACCCGACCGGCGGTGCCGGGGTCGCCTTCCCGGCCTGAACCTGCAGTTTGACGTTTGCGATAATCTTTTTCGCCATTCGAACCCTCTGTCATTTTGGATTTTAGATTTTAGATTTTGGAATGAAACCCGAAATCCAAATTCCAAAATCCAAATTCCAAAATCTAAAACTCCTTACGCCTTTTCCACCTGCTCGGATGCCAGCTCCACCGGCGTCGCCCGCCCCAGGATGGTAAGCATCACCTTGAGAGTGTTATGGTCCGGATTGACATCCTCAACCACTCCGGTGAAATCCTTGAAAGGCCCGTCGATGATCTTGACCGCGTCGCCTCTATCGAAAGTGAATTTGGGCTTTGGCTGTTCTGCCGTCACCGACACCCGGTTGACGACCTCGTTGATCTCCTCGTCGGTTAACGGCGTGGGCTTCTTTCCGGTGCTGATGAAACCCGTAACTTTCGGCGTCCCCCGCACGACATGCCAGGCTTTGTCTGTCATGTCCATCTCAACCAAGATGTATCCCGGGAAGGTGAGTTTCGTCGTCACCACCTTTTTCCCGCTCTTCATTTCCACGACGTCTTCCGTCGGGATGAGAATCTGACCGATGCAGTCGCCCAAATCGTAGGCCTGGATGCGGTTCATGAGGCTTTCCGCGACCTTCCTCTCATATCCGGAGTAGGTATGGATGATGTACCACTTCTTTTCGCCTTCCATCCGCAAATCCCTTCGGGCTAGGATGCGAGCTTAGCCAGCACGGCCGCCATGAGGTGACCGACCAGGAAATCAACCACGGCAAGAAATGCCCCGAAAAAGAACACGGTAACGATAACCACCACCGTAGTGGAAACCAGCTCGCGCCGATTGGGCCATGAAACGTTTTTGAGTTCCTTGCGGGTTTCCTTGATGAACTCAAGAACGTTTCGGAAAAAATCCCTGGTTTTCTGTAAGAATCGATTCATGAAATCAACTCCGCGAAATCCGCGGTCTCCCTTTCGGGCGGCCCGCGGTTCGAGGATCAGAAATTTTGGCAGGCCAGGAGGGACTCGAACCCCCAACATGCGGTTTTGGAGACCGCCGCTCTACCAATTCGAGCTACTGGCCTGTACCTGTCATTACGGGAACGCCGCGCCACCTCATCTCGATTCCTTGTGTACCGTATGGGCCCGGCATCGGTTGCAGAATTTCTTGAGCTCCAGGCGTTCGGTAGTGGTTTTCTTGTTTTTGGTAGACGTGTAGTTCCGATTCTTGCACTTGGTGCATTCCAACGTGATGATGTCTCGCATGATGTTCCCATCCGGTGCGCGCTGCAGCCCGTCCGGCGCAGGCAGCCTCCCCGGCCCGACTGGCTACTCCAGAATTTCCGCGATGGTGCCGGCGCCCACCGTATGGCCGCCTTCGCGGATCGCGAACCGCAACCCCTTCTCCATCGCAATCGGCGTGATCAGCTTGATCGTCAGGTTCACGTTGTCGCCCGGCATCACCATCTCCG
>JAIQGI010000047.1 GCA_020072565.1 Terriglobia bacterium | reverse complement strand
GCCTTTGATCGCTTCCACCGCTACCTTGGCCTTGAGTGTCCCATCATACCGCTTCCGCTCTCTTTTCATCGCTCGCTCCTCCGAGGCGGCAGCGATTTTACACCTTAATCACCTGTCCAGTTTTTGGGGTACACCATAGAAGGAGGCCTATTAATACACGCGGAAGGTCGATTGAACTTTAGTTACCACCCAGACATTTCCCAGGCGCGTCAGAGTCATCAAGAATGCCTCATGGCCTGTGAATGTATGGACCACGGCATTGGTTCCACCTTCCTGATAATCGACAATAATGATTTCTTGGGTGTATATGCCAAGCCTGCCAAACCGCTGCCAGAATTCCTCCCGCTCTTTCGCCGAGAGGTTCAAGACTATTCCGGGATAGCCTTTGAATTCCTGCCGCTGATCACCATCAGTGACAATTATCATCAGCTGCGCTGGCACTGACATGTCTGGCTTCTGCTCGTGCCAGTAATTGAGCCTCTCTAAAGCCGCCTGGCGAATCCGGTCTTTATCGCCGACGATTCCCGGAGGGGAAAGGGGATTCAGGTCAATCGCGTCTCCGATGCCGTCTCCGTCGGTGTCCGCGTTTGTTGGATCGGTCAGAAGGCGTTCTTCTATTGCATCTGTCAACCCATCAACGTCGCTGTCGCGGCGCAGCGCTTCGATGTTCAGCAATGAGCGGACCACGGTTTCCGGTTCGATCCCGGCATCCTTATATGTTTCGCTACTAAGATAATAAACCACAGTCAGGGCGCCGGCTGCATCCTGCAATAGAAATTGAGGGCCGTAGGCTGGGCCGGTTGCATCTCCCATGGAGTCATGAATATCGGTAAACAAGGAATTGCTCCATACTTTCAAATCGTCACTCCAGATTAGGTACAGATCCCCATAACCAAATCGTGACGCGCGATATCCGAGAAAAACGCGGCCGTCCTTCCCAGCGAGCAGACATGTCACAGCATCGAGCCAACCGGCCATGTCCTTTCCGCCCTCCCAGACCGTCTCCCACTGTCCAGGGAAATTCGTCGAATGAAAAAGTTTCTTTCCTACGCCGACAATGATGCTGCCATCGGCTATTTCTATGGCAGGAATGGCGTCGACTGTAAAAAAGCCCATTCCTTCCTCGACAGGAGCAATTACAGCAGGTGCGGACCAGGTTTCGAGATCGCGAGACGAAAGCATCACAAGCTGGCTCATGTCTCGCAGGCTGTCGTTCGGGGCCGGTGTGCCGACCGCAGCAAACAGCAGATACGTTCCGTCGTGGCGCTGAAGAATATTGAACGTCATTATCTCGCTGCTCCGGGTTCCAGCCTCTATCTTGCGCTCGGAGTATTTGCCACGCGCATCCCACGTGCCCGAGAACAATGTCCGTCCGTAAGCCGTGACCAGGTGCTTCTGTCCCCTTGAGTCCATGATCAACTGATAATGACTGAACCGCCCTTGCCGGTTCAGGAGCTTCTCCGGTGGTTCCCACGATATGCCGCCGTCTTCAGAACGGGAAACGAACAGGTTCCAGGACTCCTGAAACGCGTCATTCCGGCCTGCAAAACTTGACCAGGTTATATAGTCGGCATCGGGTGCGCGACGGTATGAGAAATCGAAAGCTCTTAAAGCCTTCTTCCCTTCATCCGCTGTGACAGCACTATCCGTAGAAAATCTTAATTTTTCAGCGCCGAAGTGAACTGATGGCCTTTTCAATACTTTAGTGACTTGTTCGATTTGTTTGCTGCTATCCGGTGGTTGCGGAGCAGTTCTGGTTTTCTGCGTGGATGCGGTCTTGCCAAAGCGGTCCACATACTTTTGCGATCCGACATACGAATGCCAGACTGTGGTGGCGGCTGCGTCCGTCGCGATCCAGCCGAGAGCTTGGATCGCCGCCTGCCGTTTCTGGAGATCGGATCCGCCAACGAGTTTTCCCAGCACCGGAACTGCAGCTGCCGACTTCATAGCACCCAGCTGCAGAATTACATGCGGGGCCTTTGATTGCACAAGGGCCTCGATCAGCGCGGTCTCAGCGGCGTGGCCGCCTATCGCCTGCAAAGCATACGCGGCAGCGGCTTGAAGGGGCAAAGACGCCTCGGGGGGAGATATCACACCTGGGCGACCCCGCTCGGATGCAAGTAATTCGATCCTCAATGCCGGGATGGCCTCCGCGATCCCAAGCGCGCCGGAGGCGACGGCGGCTTCCTCCCGAACCAGCAGATCCTCGTCCTTCAAAGCATTCACGATTGCTGCGCCGAACGAGGAAGCCGGACCGCGAGCCATGAAGGCGACGGCTTCCGATCGGACGGAGGGATTGGTATCGCGAGCTAGGCTGAGGAGTACCCGGTCGGCTTCGGCTCCCGAAATCAGGCCGGCGGCAGCAGCGGCCTTGCGTCGCACCTCAATATCGGTGTCGCTTGACATTTCGAGAAGCACTTTGGAATCACGCCGTGCAATCTCAGCGAGGGCAATGTCGAGGCGCCGCCATGCGGCGAAGTCGCGCCCTCGAATCATCTCGATCAGTTTTCCGGCTGCATGGGCATCCCCGTGCCGCCCCACCAGCATTACCGAACCCACACGAATGCCGGGCCGGTCCCAATGCGCGAGAAGTTGCCCAATAGCGCTGCCGGCGTCGAGGCGTTCCAGGGCGACGGAAGCAGCAGAGGCAAGATCGACTGTAACAGGACGCGATCTGAAGTCCTTTGTCTCCACCGGCTGTTGGCCGAGCAGTGCCGTTAGGTATTGCACAACGGCCGGATGCGCTTTGCTGTGTGGAATTCTATTGATACTGTCGAGCCTGTCGGTTTCGGGAAGGCGGTCGTACAAATCAGGGAGAAGGTCCCAGCCTTCCTGACCGGGCGTCTTATACAAAGCATCGATGACATCGCGGTAGACACGGGCGCGAACGTCCTTGTCCTGCCCGCTCTCGGCAAGCAGATCACGGACAACCTGCAGACCTTCAGCGGATCCCGTTTGAATGAGCGTCCTCAGGTCCCACGACTTCCTTTCGTGTGCGATATAGGTAGCTTTGATCTGCTGCCCGAGACCGGGAATGGGCCTTTTCTGAAGATAATCCTCAAATCTGGAAGGTCCGGCCCCTTTGCCCAATGCTGCCACCACAATCTTGTCTCCGATTTCCGATGGCCCGCGCTTCAGCCCCTCCGCAATCCATGCCTCGAATTCAGAACTCGCTGCAAGGTCCGCAATTAGATCGACCATTTCAGGCACCTGGAATTTTTCTGCCAGGACAGGAACCAGATTTACTCTGATCGACGTTCCGTTTCCTTCGCCTTTGAAACGATCATGATTCTGCAGCAGAATCCGGGCAAGGCCCTGTGCCGCGCTGAGACGATGGCTCGCCATCAGAGCTTTCATGGCGAAAATGGCCTCATCGCCATTAGGTATGGCTTTCGCAAACTCGTTCAGGACAATGTGCTCGCCTTCAGATCCGCTCGCGGCCAAACGATAATAGAGGTAATGCCGCGCAACGCTCCCCCAGTTTGCCGAGGCCTTATATAGATCTGGAGCGGCGCTGTCTCCTTCCATTCGCAGGATTGCCTCCAGGATGTCGCGCTTGGCGAAGTGCTCCTTGCGGCTCAGCTCGCTTCTCAAGGAGGGGAGAGCCTCCGGCGCGGAAATCTCGGCGAGCGCGCGGGCTGCCGCGGCACTGAGAACGGCGCTTTCCGAGGCAAGCAGCTTTGTCAATCCCGACACGGATTTGCGGTCACGCCGCAATCCCAGTTCTCGAATAATCAGCGGCTGGTACAGACTCGGGTGATCCATGAGAGAACGGAGAGTGCCCGTGGTTTCGGCAGTATTGACCCTGAGCAGTCCCCAGGCGCGTTCATTTATGGGGGTCGCGGAATCCAAAAGACGGACAGCAACCTGATTGTTTTTGGCAAATGCGTCCAGTACGGCGTTGGAAGTTATGAGCCTGTCCTGCAACAACCAAACCTGCTCAGGATCGACCTCCGCATTGGGATCCGGACCGACGCTCAGCATAAAGTAATTTTGCGGCACCCCGAGGGGGAACCGCGACGGATGTCCCTTTTGAGACGCGCCGACTTCCTGGCTTGCGCCGATCACGGCGGCGATGCGCTCCTCCTGAACATGCGCCGCCTCAAGAAGACCCTTGATTTCAGCAGCCGGTTTATTTACTAAGATCTTTCCCAGCGTCTGGGCCACACCGAACCAGTCCTCGGGATCCTTGGGTATCTTGAGCTGGCCTGCAAGCACTGCGGGTGCATCAGGTTCCTGCACCTGCAAGAGAAGCTCGAGCGGGCTCCGCCGGCCTGTGCCTGCGATCATCTCTATTACTGTGCTGCGTATCCGGGATGGGGAGAGCATTGCCATTGCCAGCGCCTCAGCGGTCGGCGATTCCCCCTGGCCCAGCAGCCGGTCCGAGCGTGCATGAAGCAAGGGTATGGCTTCATACGCTCCAACGGCGGCAATGCGCTGTGTCAGTGCCGATACAGCCTCCCGCGTGCCATAGCCGGACATGCCGTCCAGCTTGAACAAAGCCGCAGGCCCTTCGTGCGCAGGAAGATTGCTGTCGAGCCGCAGTCTGTTCTCAAGCGCGATGCTATTTACAGCACCGCCGGATATGGACTCTGATCTGGATGCCATCAAAAGGTCGGCCAGCTTCAATCCATCCGCATGAGCCATGTTACGAAGCAATTTGGAAACATCTGTACTGACTTCCTGCAGTGGCGAGACCGGGTCGTTGACTTCGTCGACAAGGTATGCGGCAGCAAGCGGTTGATCTATCCGCACAAGAAGACCTGCCGCCTCCAGCGCAAGATAGCTTGATTCGTTTCTCAATAGACTGATGACTTCTTCAGTCCGCGGCGGCGTCCACAAGGCTTCTGGCCACTTGGAACGGGCAATTGCTTCAACCGCAGACGAAGCCAACTGCTCATTCCGCAGCGCCATGAACAGGGGGCCGAATTTTCGCGGGTCGTCGATTCCTCCAAGGATCTCAGCGGCCTTTGCAGCCCGCACGGTGTCGGCGGATGCCATTACCCCGATCAACCGAGCAACGATGCTACGTCCTATTTTTTCGAGCACGGCGCAAGCAGCCGGTCCATATTCCTCCGATGTCATGAGCCTGATGAGGTCGACAGTTGCAGCGTCCCCCGATCTCTGGATCTTTCGAGTCGCTTCCACGAGACTCTTGACATCCTTTACCTCTTTGAGGATTGTCTCCGTCTGGCCGGAAACAGATACAGTTTGCCGTAAGCCGCCGGCAGTCGCCAAAATATTATATCCAAACACCAAAACGAGGCACCAAATTGGAATAGTGCGCATCTTGCCCGTCTCCTACAACTTGACATATGAACAGTATGCTCGACGGCTTGATCTATATGGTGATTCTGCACTTTTGGAATGACGCCAATTGGATTTCATCGATCTACTCTCCGATTTCCCGCTCCGTTTTTCTATTACCTATGTAGGCGGCGATTACGTATAGCACGACCACCAGGCCGGTAATCGCGGCGACAAGAACAAGCCTCCAGAGAATCTCGTCAGCCGAACTGAGATGATATTTATAAACAGTGAATGCCGTACCAACCGCAACGCATACGAGATAAAGCACCGCAACCGCCGACGCGCTCATTTTGGGCACCGTTACACCGCCATAGTAAAGGATGGCCCCGAGGACCAAGAGTACATTTATGGTCATCAGCGCAGCCAGGTCGAGAAACTGGCTGAGCGGCTGATTCAGCACAAACTGCCGCCAGCAGACGTCAAGCCAGAGCGCGGCAATTGTCAGGAGGTAAAGTCCCGTGCAAATCTTTCGCGTAATGGCAAGGTTGCGCTCGTCAACTCGAAGCCCCGGACCTTTCATCCTTTTCTTCCTCCCAAAACAGCTGGTCCAAAGTCCTGCCCAATACCTTCGCAATTCGGATGCACAGCCCCAGCGATGGATTAAATTTTTTCTTTTCAATCAAGCCTACGGTTTGTCGCGAAGCCTGAACTCTGTCGGCTAAATCCTGTTGAGAAAATCCCTTCTCAACTCGCGCCAACTTGAGCCGCATGTTGATTTCCATTGCCGCCCCTCTCGTAAGTCTCATGTAAGCTAATTTGGCTAAAATGTCAATAATATATTACATAATGATCACAATAATGTTCTTTGGGCGTAACGAATTGGGTGAAAAATTGGTGAAAAATCGACTTGACATTTTTCCCAGAGAGCAACTACCTTGAGTTTGCAGCACATGATTTGTTCTTAGGGGTGGACGGGCCATGCGAGCGCGCCCGATGATCAATTCCTGATCACTCTTTCAACTTGGCGCGAGCGGGCTCCAAAATCAACCAGCTGGTGATTGGCGAAGCTCTATCTGCGTAATCTGAAAACACGTCCCGCAACCCTGTGGAGGCGGTGCCCGGATCAGCAATCTAATCGTCTTCATTCAACCCTGTGAATGCCTTGCTGCTTGAATCAACAGCCTCTCCTACTGAGACGTACTCATCGAAATCCCGACCACGCAAGCACGCTGGAATCAGGACGGGCAGGCGCCGCCTGGCTGGGGCCGTGCTGGACGTGGCTGGCGCAGCGGAGTTGCTGGGAGTGACTGAGAAGGTGATTCGTGCCCGGGCGGCGAGGATGCTGCTTCCTCATCGGCGCTGGGGCGGCCGGTTGGTCTTTGTCAGGAAGGAGATCGAAGAGTTCTTCCAGTCGCTACCCGGTTGTTCCAAAGACGCGGCTCTCCAAAACGTCGAAGCGAGGCGTGGCGGGTCGTAAGCACGGGAAGATCCGCCTTCTTCGCAGGACAATCTGCTCATGAATTCTGGATACAAATTCTCGGTCTCTTGCCTGATGGATTGCGGCGCATGAATCTCACCAGAGCCGACCTCCTGGCTCTCGAGAAAAGCTACATCACTCCCGAACTCGCCCTGGCTGCCGGCCTGGCAAGGGTCACATCTGCTGAGGGTGCCGCGCTTGTCGGCAGGAACGGATCCGGAGACTACGCCGGAATCAGCTTTCCAAACATCTGGCCCGGCGACCCGGCACCACGCGAGTTCATGCTCCGCGTCGACCATCCGGAACTGGAAGCCAAGGCGGACGGTACGTTTCGTGAAAAGACGAAATACCTGGCGCCGCCCGGGCGTGCAAATCTGCTCTATGTCCCGCCAGGCGTGACAGCCGGGATGCTGGCGGAGGTGAGTCTCCCGATCATCATTTGCGAAGGGGCGAAGAAAGCGCTCGCACTCTGGAGGCTGGCGACTTCGGAAATTGGCAGGCCGCGTTTCCTTCCGGTCGCGATCAGTGGAGTGTGGAACTGGCGAGGGACGGTGGGGCGCGAACCCGGCCCCGACGGCGTGCGGCGGGCCGTCAAAGGACCTATCCCCGACCTTGCGCGGATTCCCTGGCAGGAGCGCTCAGCGTACATCGTCTTCGATAGCGACAAGCACCGAAACGAGTCCGTGCGCGCGGCCGAGCGCAACCTTGCATTGGAACTGAAATCCCGCGGCGCCCGCATGCTGATCGTGGACCTCCGCGACCTCCCGGGACTCGACAAAACCGGCGCAGACGATTTCCTGGCGCATCCGGATGGCGGACCAGAAGCGCTGCTGCATCTGATTGCCGGGGCTAAGGAGTTTTCGCCGGACCTGATCGGGCTCATGCACAACGACTATGGCAACGCCCGGAGGATTGCATCCCTCTACGGCGACGACCTGAGGTACTGCCACAAACTCAGGAAGTGGCTCGTGTGGGACGGTCACCGGTGGGCAGTGGACGAGGAAGGCCTTGCCGAGAAGCACGCGAAGCTCGCCATGCTCGAATTCCTGCGCCAGGCTGTCGAGGCGAAGAATGAAGGCGCAGAGGGCTTTGCGCGTGCCAGCCTGAACCAGCGCATGCTGAGAAGCGCGCTCGAATCGGCCCAGACCGAGCTCACAGTTGCAGTCGAGTAGCTCGACAGTCACTACCTTTCGATTCAGAATATCTTGAGGATCGCTGCCAAGCGGGCCGGTCTTACGGGGATTTCTCCGCATGTCTGCCGCCATACTTTCGCCAGCCGCCTGGCAATGGCAGGCGTGGACCTGCGAACGATTCAGGAGTTGGGCCGATGGGCGAGTCTGGCAATGGTTCAGCGCTATTCGAACATCAGCGAAGGGCACAAGGCGGAGGCGATTGAAAAACTGTCTCAGGGTTTCACAACGACGGCCGATGCGGGCGAAGTCGTGGAGATTGCTAATCGTATGAAAATGCCGGCCAGATAGACAAACGATTCGGCCTCAGCATAGCTTATCGATGGCTTTGAGGTCCTGGTTCCATGCCGGAACTCATGGGCATATTCACAATACCATCGCAGAAATACTTTATATTCATCAGAGGCGTTCACCTTGCTTAAAAACAGCTCTCGATTGGCGTCCAGGCCCTTGTCATTTCCGGCAATAACATTCGATAGGGATTCCAGAGCGTCAAAGGCATCAGTAACCACATCCGCCAACAGCCTCGGATCCGAACGGGACCCGAGCAGGTGGCTAAGCGCCTTTTCGAATGGTAAGAGCACGGTCTGATAACGTTGCTCCCTGAGCCATGCAAGCGAATCGTTCACTAACTTTTCATCTAAAAGCCGAGCCCCGATTGGGAGGAAAGCGCCGTTTACCCAAGCAAGGTTCAAATCGAGTTCGCTTTCACTTAGCAGGTTAATTACTTGTTCATCTATGAGATAGGCCTGATTTCCCGCGACCGCTCTTATTCCCTCGATCGCCTGGAGCGTCCGGTTGAACTCATGGTTCGTCAGCTTAGAGAGAGTCCGATTGTGAAAATGCTCATTTATCGAAAACAGTTCGCCTAACTTGTTCGCAGCGCCTCGGCAGGCCTTCTCCCACCCCACTATGTTCCCAACCCAGCCTTGCTCAGCTATTGAATTATGCACTCTATTCACAAAGCGCCGCCTTGCCTCTTCAATTGGTACCTCGATATTGAATCTCTCGTGGAATTTGTCAGTCATGGGAGCACGTGTCCGCAGAAACCTTGGAAAATTCCCCACCCATTTCCACACCCGCGATTTTGGGAAAACCTGTAAGTCCTGGTAGCGCTACAGGGATTCGAACCCTGGTTTGATGGCTGAGAACCACCCGTCCTAGTCCCCTAGACGATAGCGCCTCTGCGGAACTGGCGCATACTACCAAACCAGGCCGCGATGCGTCAACCGGAAGTGCCTGCTCTTTCTGCGATTCCGAAGCTGCACACCCTGCCTGTATCCAAGAAATTTCTGCGCAAATGGCGCTGAGATCGCGGAGCTTGTCCTCGCGCTTCTCCTCACGCAGGACCGATGTCGGCGGTGGCTAAGGTTTCTGGTTGCCGACAATTCCGTGCTAGCATCAGCGCTGGCAGCGGGGTTGTCGGTTGAAGAGATATTCGGCACTGCTAGTGATCTTAGGGGCGGCGCTCTGGGGCACGGATGCTTTGTTCCGCCGTCCGCTGACGGGCGTGTTGTCTCCGCTGACGATCGTGCTGCTGGAGCACTGCGTCCTCTCCCTGGTGATGCTTCCCGTCGTACTCAGATTCCGCAGTGAGTTTCTCCATCTCAGCGGACGCGATTACGCAGCGCTGCTCTTCATCGCGCTCGGCGGGTCGGTCGCGGCCACAAGCTTGTTCACACTTGCAGTGAAATACGGCAACCCGAGCGTGGTCATCCTCCTGCAAAAGACGCAACCCCTGTTCACGGTGCTGCTGGCACGGATATTTCTGGGGGAACGCCCGGCGCGATGGTTCTGGCCATGCTTTGCCGCCGCCATAGCCGGCGCATATCTGATGTCGACTCCGGATTGGCATACGGGCCTCCCGCTGAACCCCGGCCACCCGGCGATTGTTCTGAGCGCGATCGCCGCCGCCGCGCTCTGGGGGAGTGCAACAGTTTGCGGCCGTTGCGTAGTGTCGAAGATCTCAACGCCATTTTTGACGGCGCTGCGTTTTCTCTTTGCCCTCCCCGCGCTCGTAATCCTCTACTACCTGCAACCTGGCATGCAACGCGGACTCCCGTCCGGTCTTTCCTCAGTTTCCGGTGTCGTCGGGATGGCACTGATCCCCGGTCTGGCCGCGCTGCTGATCTATTACAAAGGACTGCAGTCGACCATTGCCTCGATTGCCTCGATCTGTGAACTGGCTTTCCCGGTCACGGCTGTGGCCGTGAACTGGATGATCCTTGATGTCCGGCTGTCGGGTATTCAGCTTTTGGGCTCCATCGTCCTGATTGCTTCGGTAACTGTCCTGGCCTGTATGCACGCGCGCGAACAGAACGCAACGGCGGGCCCTAAGCTTATTCGCTCCTAGAAATTGCAGAATCCTGAAGACCGACATCTACGGCACGGGGTAAGGGTAAAAGGCCTTGCCATAGCGAAAACCTGAGAATATGATTTGGGGCGACATGAGTGAGAGTAACGGTCTGCAGGGAAAAGTGTTGCTGGCATTCCCGCGCGGATTTTGTGCGGGAGTGGTCAGGGCGATCGATATCGTGAACCTTGCCCTGGCACGCTTCGGCCTGCCTCTTTACGTCAGACGCGAGATAGTCCACAACAAATATGTCGTCAACGAGTTGAGGCAGAAGGGTACGATTTTCATAGATCACCTCGAGGAGGTTCCGCCCGGAAACCGCGTTATTTTCAGCGCCCACGGGGTCTCTCCCGAGGTAAGAGCGGAGGCACAGCGACGCCAGCTGAAAGTCATCGACGCCACCTGCCCGCTTGTGACCAAAGTGCACCTGGAAGCGATCAAATATGCCCGTGAAGGCTACACCATTATCCTGATTGGCCACGCGGATCATGATGAAGTCATCGGCACACTCGGCGAAGCTCCGGGCTCCATCAGAGTCCTCGCTTCTGCCGAGGAAGTGGATAGCCTGGAGGTGCCGGACCCCGACATGGTGGCTTACCTGACCCAGACCACATTGAGCCTGGATGACACCAGGCACATTATCGAGCGGCTGAGACACAGATTTCCCAAGATCCACGGCCCGTCATCCGAAGATATCTGCTATGCGACCCAAAACCGACAGGCGGCTGTGCTCGAGTTGGCAAAGAAGGCGGAGGTCATTCTGGTTGTGGGTTCCGCCAACAGCTCCAACTCCCGTCGCCTGGTCGAAGTAGCTCAGAGCCAGGGAGCGCCCGCTTATCTCATCGACGATATCGAAAGCATCCGGCCCGGCTGGCTCACGGGAATTCGCAGCGTCGGCCTGACGGCGGGAGCCTCTGCGCCCGAAGGGCTCGTCGAAAGAGTGCTGCGTTATTTGAGCGCAGTCGGTTACCCTGAGGTCGAGATCGTGGGCAGTATCAGCGAAGATGTGGAGTTCGCACTGCCGCCCGAGCTGGCACGCCCGGAGAGGGTGCCCGGATGAATGGCCGTGTGGGCGGGTCTTCCGGCATCCGAAATTGCGTCGAACCAGACGTCGCGTTTCAGCAGTTTGCAATCGGCCCATGATCGCTCGCCGATCTGCACTGACAGAAAATAGTCGTGCGCATCGAGAGCCGGACAGCGTAAAGTATCGACGCGCATTCAGGCAGGAACCCAGGGAGTCGTGATGCCCGACGATTTCACATTCGTGACCGGCGCGACCGGATTCATCGGCAGCCACGTGGTTCGTCTGCTGCGCATGCGGGGAGACCGCGTGCACATCCTCGCGCGCCAATCGAGTCCTGCGCACAACGTCGAAGGGCTGGGCTGCGAAATCGTTGTGGGGGACCTCAGGGAAGCAAGTTCTCTGGTGCGGTGCGTGCAGGGGTGTCGCTGGGTTTATCACATCGCGGCCGACTATCGTCTCTGGGCTCGAAACCCTCAGGAGATTTATGAGAGTAACGTAGCCGGGACCAGGAACCTGTTGTCGGCCTGTTGTGAAGCTGGAGTCGAGAAAGTAATTTACACCAGCACAGTCGGGGCGATCGGCATGCGGGCGGATGGCGTCCCTACCGACGAGGACACGCCCGTAGCACTTGACGACATGATCGGCCACTACAAACGGTCGAAATTCATGGCCGAACAGGTCGCGCACGAGTTCGCGCATGAAGGCCTCCCGGTGGTGATCGTCAATCCAACCACACCTGTGGGCACGGGAGATATCAAGCCGACGCCGACAGGAAAGGTGATTCTCGATTTTCTGCGTGGGCGTTTGCCGGCTTATGTGGACACCGGGCTGAACATCGTGGATGTAGAAGATGTGGCACAGGGTCACCTCCTGGCCGAGCGCAAGGGGCGGATCGGACAGAGGTACATATTGGGCGGAGAAAACATGAGTCTTCGGGAGATCCTGCAGACTCTCGCGCACATCTGCGGCCGGCGCATGCCCAGGCTCCCGATGCCATGGACGGTGGCCTTAATCGCCGCCTATATGAACCAGTTTTTCCTGGGAACCATCCTCCGCCGGGAACCGTCCATCCCTTTGGACGGCGTCAGGATGGCTCGGTACAAGATGTATGTCAGCAGCGACAAGGCGCGCCGCGAACTGGGTTACGATCCCAGGCCCGCCGAGCAGGCTCTGCGCAAAGCCGTCGAATATTTCCGTCACGGCTGGCATCCGGGTTCGGCACAGGATCGCATCTCGAACCTGCGCGCCGGGACAGCATGATTCCGGGCGAGGCACCCGAGGTTGGAACTCGATGCGGAAACTGAATGCTGTTGTTAGCGAGACCGATCCGATCAAGCTGGCTGTGCCGGCCGAGATGCGGGCGGCGGTCTATCGCGGAGCGAATCGCATGACGCTTGAGACGGTTCCGGTGCCGCAGATCGCGGATCGGGAGCTGCTGGTCCGCGTTCACTCGTGCGGGGTCTGCGGCACGGATCTCAAGAAGATTGAATTGGGCCTGGTGAAACCGCCCAGGATCTTCGGCCACGAGATTGCCGGAACGGTCGTCCGCGCGGGCAGGCGGATGACCAGGTTCGCGCCCGGGGATCGTGTGGCGGTGTATCACCATGTTCCCTGCCGGCACTGCTTCTATTGCCGGAAGAAATTCTTCTCGCAGTGTGAGCATTACCGGCGTACCGGCACGACCGCCGGCTTCGAACCTGCCGGCGGCGGATTCGCCGCATATGTACGGGTTATGGATTGGATCGTGGATGCAGGAACGGTCGCGCTGCCGAATGGTGTCGGCTTCGAGGAAGCCAGCTTCCTGGAGCCTCTCAATACCTGCCTCAAAGCCCTGGAGACCGCGGCGCTGGAGGCAGGAGAGGTCGTGGTCATTTTCGGACAGGGGCCTGTGGGGCTCCTCTTGATGCAGGCGTCTGTGATCGAGGGTGCCCAGGTAATCGGGCTCGATTTCATTCAGAGTCGTCTCGAAATATCGAAGCAACTGGGTGCCCGGTCGGCCTTGAATCCCAAGCATGACGACATCGGGTCGGCCATTGCGGCACTCACCGACGGCCGCGGGGCAGATCTGGCCATTATCGCGACTGCAGATTCGCGGACCATCAGTGCCGCGCAGGGCCTGGTGCGCAGGGGCGGGCGGATTCTGCTGTTCGCCAATACCGTTCCGGGTGAAATGATTCCCGTCGACGCATCGCGCATCTGCGTGGAGGAAAAACAGTTGATCGGCAGCTATAGTTCCTCGGTGGAGTTGCAGGAGAAAGCCGCCGACCTGATATTCAGCAGAAGGATCAACGTCGCGCGGCTCATCAGCCACCGCCTGCCATTGGAGCGGTTCGCTGAGGCGATCCACGTTGCATCTCATCCGTCAGAGGACTCACTAAAGGTCATAGTACAGCCATGAGAGAACTGATCAAGGTTACTAGGGAGAAGATGACTGCGGCGGTTCTGTATGGGAAGCGGGACGTCCGCATAGAACAGATCCCGATCCCTCGTGTCGCACACGGCGAGGTCCTGGTCAGAATCAGAGCCGCCCTGACTTGCGGCACGGATTTGAAGGTCTACCGCCAGGGCTTTCATGCGCGCATGATCGCGCCACCGTCGGTTTTCGGCCATGAGTTGGCTGGAGTCGTCGAGGAGGTGGGACCGGGGGTTGAAAGCTTCACTCCCGGCATGAGGGTGGTGGCGGCCAACTCGGCTCCCTGCAACAACTGCTTCTTCTGCAGAAAACACCTGGCGAACCTGTGCCAGGATCTGCAGTTCCTGAACGGGGCTTACGCCGAGTTCATCAAGATTCCCGAACGGATCGTGCGCCAGAATCTGTTGATCCTGCCTGACAATCTCAGCTTCAGCGAAGCGGCGATGGTGGAGCCGCTGGCATGCGTTCTGCGTGGTATCGAAGAGACCGGGATCGCCGAAGGCGACATGGTCGTGATCATCGGCATGGGTCCCATCGGCCTCATGTTCGTGCAGCTGCTCAAAAACCTCGGCGCAATCGTGATCGCCGCAGGCAAGAGACCCAATCAGCTCGCACTCGCCGCCAGAATGGGCGCCGATTATGTCGTCGATTCCACACACTCGAACGTGATCGAGCAGGTGCGCAACTTCACAGACGGCCGGCGCGGAGCGGATGTGGTCATTGAGGCCGTCGGCTCGAGAGAGACCTGGCAGCAGGCCATGGGCATGGTGCGCCGCGGGGGTACCATCAACCTGTTCGGCGGGTGTCCGTCGGGCACGCACATCCCGCTCGACAGCACACTCATTCATTACTCGGAGATCACGATCAAGGCGACTTTTCACCACACGCCGCGTCACATCCATGAAGCGCTGGAAACCGTTCGGCAGGGCCAGGTGCGCGCCGCGTCCCTCATCACCGGCGAGGAGAGTCTCGCATCTTTGGGCACTGTGTTGGAACGGCTCCTGAACCGGAACGGCGACCTGAAGATCGCCATCATTCCCTGAACGCTGATGCCTCGTGCAGACAGCAACGAAGTTGATGCGGAAGCCTCGCAGTGCGCAATTGTGTTTGCGCCCGGCTGTCCCTGTCCGCTGTCGCGCCTGGCAACGACCACAGCAAGCTGCCGCACCCCAGGGACGGAGGCCGCTTGAATCCTGAGATTGCCGCATCCTATCGCAGTGCCGAGGCGGTCGCGCGCAGTCGCGCGCGCAACTTCTATTACGCCTTCGCCGTGCTCCCGTCCGAGAAGAGGCGCGCCTTCTGCGCCGTCTACTCCTTTATGCGCTACTGCGACGACATTTCCGACGGATCAGGAGCCCTGGACGACAAGCGCAGGGCACTGGAGATGTGGCGCGCGCAACTGAACGCCGCGGTGAAAGGGGAATTCGACGGGTCCCCGATTCTCCCTGCCTTCCACGACTCGGTCCGGAGATATTCCATCCCCGCCGACTATTTCCATTGGATCATCGACGGCGCTGAGATGGATCTCACCATCAGCCACTACGAAACCTTTGCGGATCTTTACCGGTACTGCTTCAACGTCGCATCCGCCGTGGGTCTGGTCTGCCTGCAGATTTTCGGCTACACGGAGGAGCGCGCCAGAAAACTCGCCGAGCACTGCGGCATCGCGTTCCAACTCACCAACATTCTCCGCGACATCAAGGAGGACGCCGGCCTGGGCCGCATTTATCTTCCCGCAGAGGACCTCGAGAGGTTTCATTACGCCCCTGACGACCTGCGGCGTGGCGTCTTCGACGCGCGCTTCCAGGAACTCATGACCTTTGAAACCGACCGGGCCTCGCAATACTACACGCAGGCGCGCGCCCTGCTCCCCCTGGTCCATGCCCCCAGCCGGCCGGCACTGTGGGCGATGATGCAGATATACGAGCGCCTGCTCAGGAAGATCGTCCAGCGCCGGTTTGACGTCTTCGGCCCGGCCATCCGCCTCTCCGCTGCGGAAAAAACCGCCATCGCACTGAGAGCGCTCTCTATGCGATTCTTCCACATCTAGATGGTAGCCCTGAATTATTCATGAAAGTGTGACCGAAATGCAGTTTTGGACGCGGAAAAACGCCGGCCGACGCCGACCGTTCCGTCCTGGTCGGCGTGCAGGAACTTTTGCCGCGCCGCAGGCGCGACCGCGGATGCCGGAGGTTGGGTTTCCCGGAAGCCCCCAAATCGCCAACCAGTCCAATCCAAAATCCGCAGTCCCAAATCCAAATTCAAAAGAGGGCGGCGAGGGAACCCGTAGCCTGCAGGAGTGCCACTTGCCGCTCGAGGAGTGCTTTCTCGGCCTCTGTCGCAGCAGCCAGTTTTTCCAGGAGCTGGGCACGGGCGGCGTCCAGAGCTCCGGGCTCGATGCGTCCCGCCTCCATTAAAGTCTCGCTGACCTTGAGCTTCTCTTCGTAAGCAGCCACTTCGAGGTGCGCCAGCTCGGCTGCGCCACTCGCAATGCGCAGATCGCTCGCGCTCCGTTCCAGGCTCAGCTTCAGATCGGACTTCAGGCGCTGCAGCCGGAGGCGGGCCACTTCGACATCCTGGCGGCTCTGCGCTATGCGTGCCTCGGTGCGGAATCCGTTGAACAACGGCACTTGAATCGAAAGGCCCAGAATGTAGTTGTTTCTCGTGAAGCGGTTGAAATAGTCCTGATAATTGTTTGCCCGGCTGAAGAGCGCGTATTGGCTGACGAGTGTAAGCTGCGGATAGCGCTCGGCCCTCTCAACCTCGACATGGAATTCCTTCGCACGCAGGGTGGCTTCGGCCTCCCGGATCTCAGGGTGGATTTCCAGAGCTCTCTGATAGAGGAGGTCCGGTGAAAGTGTCAGCAGCTCGCTCTTGATCTCAGGTGTCTCCGTCCGGATCGCTTCGTTCTCGGGAATCCCGGTGAGCTCCCGCAGGCCGGCCTCGGCCAGGCGCACTCGTTCCTGCATGACGAGCAGCTGCTGCTCGAGACTCGCGGCCGCAATTTTCGCCAGAGTAAGATCGACTGGGCGAGCCTTCCCGGCCTGCAACAGCGCCTCGGTGATCTGCCGGCTTTTTAACGCAGTCCCGCGCTGTTGTTCCAATAGAGGAATAGCCAGCCGTGCCTGGTGGAGTTCGCTGTAGAGCAGGATCGTCCTGGCCACCAGTCCGTTGCGCGCGCCATCCGGGCCCGCCTGGCTCGCTATGTTCCCCTGCTCAGCCTCCCGAACGAGATTCTTGTTTTTCTTGCTGAGAACCGACTGGCTCGCTCCCAGTTGGATGATCGAGGGCGCCGAACCCTCTATGCTGAGAGGAAAACCGGTATTGTAAGCGAGGCCGGTGCCGGTCACGATTTGTGGCAGGTTCAGGGATCGTGTCTCACGGAGCGCTTCTCCCGCCCTGGCCGCCTCCGCCTGCGCCAGATATACTTCCGGCCCGCGCGCCAATGCCAGACGAACAGCCTCGCGCAGCGTGAGTGTACGCCCGGCCTTGGCAGCCTCCTGCCCCACATATTCCGAAGCCGAAGCCGAGGCGCAAATTGCCAGCAGCGAGATGAGAAGTCCTGAAAATTTATTCATAGCGCAGCGCCTCCGTAGGATCCAGTTTTGCAGCACGATTGGCCGGAATGAGTCCGGAAGTTATGCCGACGGTGAAGGAGAGCAGAAAGGCCAGCACTATCGAGATCCACGAAATGGGGATGTTGAAGCCCGTGAACCAATTGGCAAGCAGCGGCCCGGAGACGCCGAGCAGAATGCCCAAGCCCCCCCCGATGCTGGCCATATAAGTGGACTCGGCCAGAAATTGATAGAGGATCTCGCGACGCCTGGCGCCTACCGCCATCCTGACGCCGATTTCTTTCGTCCGTTCCGTCACCGATACCAGCATGATGTTCATGATGCCGATGCCGCTGATCACCAGAGAAATGGTGCCGATCAGGAAGAGAACGATGGTTATGGCCGTCGCGATGCGTCCGGCCGCGCGCAGGATCTCGGCCAGATTCTCGACGCGGTAGGAAGTGCCCGCGCGGTGCCGTGATTCCACCAACTGCTGAATCCGCCGGGTTACCGACGGAACCGATTCGGTGCGCCGGGCTGAAGCATAAATCTGGTCCAGTTTGTCGTTGTTGTCGAACTGCTGCATGATGGGGATCGGGATCAGGGCCGAGTACGTCGAGACCTCGGAGGTTCCGAAAGTCTCGACGCCTTCCCTGAAAACGCCAATCGTCTCGAACCTGACATGGAACAGCCGGATGCTTTTGCCGCGCACGTCCAGAGTGCCGAAAAGCCGTACCGCAAGATCTTCCGTGAGCAGACAAACTTTGTTGAAGGATCTCTCGTCAGAGTCGTCGAAGAACCTCCCCGCGAGAATGCGGAGATTCCTCACCCTCAAGTAATCCGGCGTCGTGCCGATGACCGTGATCTCCCTCTCTCTCCCGCGCAGGGACAGGCGGTCATATTTGACGACGATACCCGTGGCATCAGCAACGCCGGGGAGTAGTTGGACTGCGTTGAGGTCCCCCAGGGTCAGATCGTCCGCACGGCTTTTGGTGCCGGAAACCGTATTGCCGGCTTCATAGTAGAGATAGATCAGGTTGGAGCCGACGCCCTGGATCTGCTGCAGAATATATTCCTTGGAAGTCAGGGCGATCGTCACCACCAGGATGATGGATGCAGTGCCGATGGTCATCCCGAGCATAGTGAGGCCCGCGCGCAGCTTGTTGGCAAGCAGGCTCTCGTAAGCAACGCTTGCGGATTCGACCACGTTCATAATCGGACCTTACACCCACATCGTAACCACGCCAAGTTTTTCGTGTGTTTCGTGCGCTGCTTGGCCGCAACAACGCATGGGATTACCGGATCTGCGCCAGGGCGTCCTTGGATCTTGAATAATCCGGATCAAAACCGAGAGAGGTCTGGAACGCCTGGCGTGCCTCCGCCTTCTGACCCTGCGCCAGGTACGCCTGCCCGAGCCAATAGTTGACTTCTTCGAAGGAAGGATCATTTTCAGTCAGCGGCCCCGCGGCAAGTTCCTGCAATACCTGCAGGGCGCCGGGAACGTTTCGATGAAGGGCGACCTGCGCCGCAGCAAGGATCAGCCGGGCCCCGCGCAGCGATCCATCCAAGGCGAGCGCTTTTTGCGCACTCGCCTCGGCGCCTTCATAATCGCGGCGCTGCAGCAGAAACCCGGCCAGATCCGCGTGCCCGCCGGCATCGTTCGGAAACTTCAGAGTCGCCTGGATCAGTTCCTGGCGCGCCCGATCCCATTCCTTGTCGTTCTGGTAGATCTCGGCGCGCGCCGTATAGCCGAGCCGCGGTGACAGTCTGGCAATTGCCTCGGCTTGAGCCGCCGCCTTTTCCCTGCCGCCCCCAAGGAAGCCGGGAGCCTGGGCATAGAATTCGAGCAGGTCGAAACGGATATCCACGTTGGCCGGGGACAACTGCGCGGCGGTTTCAAACTCCTTCCGCGCCTTCCCCGCCGATGGGATCGCACTGAGCCAGGAGTGTTGCGCTTTGTTACCATAGGCGCGGGCGAGCCAGAGATGATTCTGGCCTTTTTGGGGATCGAGCTCGACTGCCCTGTCAAATTCCTGCACAGCTAAGTCCCAGCGCCGCAACTTCAGGCAGGTCTTGCCATACCAGATGCGCAGATCGACATCTTTGGGACTCTGCCGGATCAAGCTGGACAGAAGATCCGCCGCACCTTGAAACTTGCCGCGCTCATACAGTTCTCTGGCGGCGTCGACACCCTGAACGTCGCCGCGCAGGGGCAGCAGCATCAGCAGGCCGAGCAGGATCGCAGCTTTCATCTTGTTTTGGCCGTCACCTTGAGGCTGTCACTGATCAGCATGTCGCCCGGATCGATGACTTTCTCACCCGGAGAAAGACCGCCGGTGATCTCGATCCGGGTGTTGGTGCTGCGCCCGGTCTCGACGTAATGCTTCACGGCTTTGCCCCCATCGATGGTCCAGACAAACTCCTTTGCTCCTTCGGGGAAAACGACGCTACGCGGGAGTGATGTGACCGCAGGCCCGTTGGGCGCTTCGATCTCGACGTCGACGTTGATGTTGGGTATGAGCGTGCCTTTGGCATTATCGATGCTGCACAACACTTCGGCAACGGAGCGAGTGCCCAACGCCACCACTTGCGCGGGCAATCGCATTACCAGTCCCTGCCACTGTTCCAGCGGATGAGCGTCCCAGCGGACCAAAACCTTCTCTCCGACCGCAACCTGGCCGATGTCGGGTTCATCCACATAGGCCCTTAGGCGCAAGTGCGTCAGATCGGCAAGCAGGCCGATCGCATCTCCCGTGTTGAGGTAGGCGCCATCCTTGATGTTCAGCTGAAACAAGGTCCCATCTTCGGGGGCGCGGACGACCAGCCGTTCCCTGGACAGGTTGAGATACTGGAGGCGCGCCTGGGCAGCCTCGACCCGGGACTGAGCACGACGGCGGTCCGGATCACCGTACCTTTTTCTCAGGTCTTCCTGCCGCATCTGGGCGGCCCTGAGCGCCTGTTCGGCTTCGGCCAGGGCGTGCCGGCTTTGTTCCACCTCATAGCGCGAGATGGCTTCGCGTTCGAGCAGCCATTCATTGGTCTGGAGGATCTTGCGCGCGTTGTCGCGTGCCAGCTGAGCACGGGTCGCCTCGGCCTCGGCCTGATTCAGCTCCTCAGGCGCCGGCCCGCGCTGGACGTCGTGGAGATCCAGTTGCGCCGCATCGAGCTCAGCCTGGGCAACGGCCTGCTGGGAGGGCAGCGATGGGTCCTCGATGCGCACGATTTCTTGCCCCTTCTTTAATGGCGCCCCTTCGTGCACGTCAGTCCGGCGGCAGATCCCTGACAGCGGTGCTCTCAACTCGGTGACCCTGTCCGCCTCGATCTTGCCGTTGGTGGTGATGCTGCGATGAAGCGCGGCGAGCTGGACCTCGACGACATCGACCGGTTCGGCTCGAGTGAAGGCTCCTGCTGTCCAGAGAATCGCGGCCACCACCACCAGAGTCGGAAGACCCACGATCAGCAAAATCAACACTTTTCTCATGTTACGTCAATATATCCGATGACGGGGTACGGTTCAACCTTTCCCGACCTCCGACATTCGACCCCGGGCCTCAGATTTGAGGCCCTGGCGGCATAGCGGGTGGGAAGATGACTGACATTCCATCACTCAGATGATGGAGGCAGACCTCCATGGTCGGAGGCTGGATGTCAGACGCCGGAGAACCGGTTCTTTGCCTTTACATGCAACGCAGGCGGTCCTATGCTTCGGTTCATGTTGCTGATCGCCACGGCTCTGTCAGAGGAAATGGAGACCGTACTGAAGCTGTGCACCCGGAGGACGAAGATCCGGACTACAGGTGTGCCCCTCTGGACAGGGATGCGTGCGGGTGAGACGCTGCATCTGCTCAAGCTCGGCGTGGGGCCTGTTCATTCGGCCTCTGTGCTCGAGCGGGCCCTCGCCGGGCTGCAGCCTACACGGATATTGGTTACCGGTTACGCCGGTGCGCTCGACCCCGAACTGAAGCAGGGGGAACTGGTTGTAGTGGATCGCGCCGACATGCTCTCGGAGGAATCCCGGGGAGTTCCTCTGGGTCAGATTGGTCTTGGGGGCGGCTGGCCGCTCGCCGGGGCGGAGCAACTCCTCTCCCGGGCGCATGCCGCCGGTCTGGCCGTACGCCGCGGCGCTACTCTGACCTCTCCCTGCATCATCGGCACTCCGGAGCACAAGCGGGTTCTGTTCCAAAGATTCCACGCGGCGATCGTCGACATGGAGACCGCCGCGCTGGCCCGGATCGCCTCGGCCCGGGGCATTCCGCTCAGTTGCGTGCGCGCCGTGAGCGATACGGCCGATGACGACTTCCTCGCTTCCCTTTCCTACAGCCCCGGCTCGGGCTCCCTTCGACGCGCGGCAAGGACCCTGGCCGCCGGCGGCTGGCTGCGCCGCTACAGTCAATGGCGCGAGCGGTCCGCTGCGGCGCGCGCGAGCCTCAGCCGCTTCCTGGCCTGCTACCTGGACAAGTTGAATGACGAATGAAGAACTCGTCCTTGGTCCATTGTCGGGCTTTCACGGCTGTTTCCTCTCGAGCGGAACAAAGCGGACCGGCGGGATCGAGCGAATCCGCTCGCGTTCCTCCAATAGAACCTGATAGAGGTATTCCTGGGCACGAACCGGTTCCGCCTCACCCTGCGTGATTCGGGCGTAGCGACCGTCTGACAGCAGCAGGCGGGCTTTCCGGTTGTCGGCAAACTGGGCTTCGAGAGCCTGGATGGCGCGTTCCCGTGTCGCCTCCTGAAGCAGAGGGACCATCAGTTCCACACGCCGGTCCAGGTTGCGTGGCATCCAATCAGCGCTGGAGACATACACTTCCGCCTCCCCGCCATTGCGGAACAGGAAGGCTCGGCTGTGTTCGAGATAGCGGTCGACGATCGAGACCACGCGTATGTTTTCGCTCAAGGAGAGCACGCCGGGCCGCAAACAGCAGATGCCGCGCACGTTCAGCTTGATGGGGACGCCGGCGGCGCTTGCGGCATAAAGCTCCTCGATTATCACCTGGTCCACCAGCGAGTTCATCTGCGCCAAAATCCCCGACCTCTGCCCGGATCGGGCCCGATCCGCCTCCCTCCGGATCAGGGTCAGAATCGATTCCCGCATGCCGATCGGAGCCATCGTGAGGTGGTGGAACATCGGGGGCTCGGAGTAACCGGTGATTGCGTTGAAGAATCCCGATGCGTCCCGGCCGATGTCGTCGGCCGCCGTGAGCAGGCCAAAGTCGGTGTAGAGCCGGGCAGTTTTTTCATTATAGTTCCCGGTCCCGAGATGAACGTAGCGACGGATTCCCTCCGGCTCGCGCCGCACGATAAGCGCGACTTTCGCATGTGCTTTCAGCCCCGCGAGTCCGTAGAGGACGTGCGCTCCGGCCTGCTCCAGGTCCCGCGCCCAGCCGATGTTGCGTTCCTCGTCGAAGCGCGCGGTCAGTTCGACGAGTACGGTCACTTCCTTTCCTCTCTCGGCGGCCCGGATCAGAGCGGTCAAAACCGGTGACCCGGCTCCGCTCGTGCGGTATAGGGTCTGTTTGACGGCGAGCACGTCGGGATCCTCGGCTGCGGCTTGCAGGAATTCGATCACAGGATCGAAGGAGTCATAGGGATGGTGAAGCAGGATGTCGCGATCACGGAGGATGTCGAAGATGCCGCGCTCCACCGCCAGGGCCACGGGCGCCAATGGCGGTTGCGGCCGGTAGTGCAGCCTCTCGTAACCCGGCATGTCGGCCAGGCTCAGCAGGGGGCGCGGATCGAGCGCCCCGCGGCTGGGCATGAGCATCGTCTCGTCGACATCCAGTCCCTGGCGGATGCGCAGCAGGAGGCCCGGGCTCATGTTCTCCTCGTACTCCAGCCGCATCGGCCTCGCGCTCTGCCGTTTGCGCAGTTCGGACTCGAGCATGCGCATGTAGTCGTGCCAACCTTCATCGTCGAGTTCGAACTGCGCATCACGTGTGAGTCGAAAACACGCCGCCTCCAGAATCTCGTAACCCAGAAAGAGAGTCCCTACCCGGTCCTTGATGACATCGCTCAACCAGCAAAAGCGGATTGCATCGCCGTCCGGAAGACGGATAAGCCCAGGCATTCGGCCGGGCACCTGGACAATCGCCAGGCGCTGCTCGGATTCCGGCTGCCCGGCGGAGCGCAGCAGCACCGCCAGATTCAATGCCAGGTTCGGCAGGTGCGGAAATGGGTCCGCTCCGGCGATCGCGATCGGAGTCAAAACCGGATAAACCTCTCCTTCAAAGTACCAATCGAGATGTTTGTGCTGAGCCGGGCTCAGCCCGCCGGTGGGCAGGATTTGAATCCCTTCGCGGGCCAATGCCGGCAGCAACTCTTCCCGATAGAGGCGCGAACTCTCCTCCTGAAATGCGCGCGCTGCCGCAAGCACAGCCTCCAGCTGCTGGTACGGGGTCAGCCCGGCCGGGTCCGGGTTGTGGTCTCCCTCCTCGATGAGGCGATGGACGGAGGCAACCCGCACCATGAAAAACTCGTCGAGGTTGGAATGAAAAATGCAGTAGAAACGCAGGCGCTCAAGAAGTGGATTCAGCGGATCCTGCGCTTCCTCGAGCACCCGGCGATTGAACTCCAGCCAGCTCAGCTCCCGATTGAAAAACTTGTGCGGCGGCTCGCCGTTCATGGATGGGTCGACCCTTCACGCAGCACGATCTTCCTGCCGAAGACCTGGATGAAAAAATCGCTCCGGCTGGCCAGCGCCAGCCGCTCCATGGTGAGATCCGACATGGTGCGGGCCAGCAGCACCAGTTGATCGCCTTCCCGCGTTACCTTCAGATCCGCCAGTTTCTGCCGGTGCTCCTTGTCCAGGGAGTTGGCGACTCTCAGGATGGCTCCCAGCTTGGAAACAATCATGCGCTCGTCACGGTCCAGCGCCATGAATGGCGCATGACTCTGCTGAGGCAAAGCGCGCCGATGATAGCGGGCTATGTTCGCAATGATCTCCAGTTCCTTGCGCCGCAGGCCGAAGAGATCCGACTGAGAGATGAGGTAGTAGGAGTGCTTGTGGTGACTGCGCGAGCTGATGAACAGCCCGATGTCATGCAGGAGCGCGGCTACCTGCAAATACAGGCGATGCGTCTCGGTCATGTGCTGCTCGCCTCTGAGGTTCTCAAAGAGAAGCTCAGCCAACTCTTTGACGCGATCGGCATGCCCTTCATCGTACTGATACTTACGGCCCAGCCCGCGCGCCGCAGAGAGGATCTGGTGGCTGAGATTGGTCAGGCGGTCTTTTTCCGCCGTGGGTATGAGGTCGAGAAGAATCCCGAGCCGGATGCTGGCGTCGCTGATGATCACGCTTTGAGCCGATGTCGCCATCAGCAGCGCCAGATAGGTCAGCGAAGCCGGGACCAGGGTCTCCGCATCGAGGTAGGAAAGAGAGTATTTGCGCACCAACTGGTCGATGGTCAGCTTGGAGACCGAGTCGACGAACTCCCCAAACTTCTCACGGGGCAGTTCCAGGGCGCCCTGGTCACGTTTCACGCCCAGGGCGATGCGCGCCGCCAGCCGCACGTCGCCGCCGACCGCGACGTAGTTCGCCGCTTGCTGAATCGGCAAGGTGCGCCGGATACCGGTTACGATGTTGGCAATCTGGGCTTTCAACAGCCGTATTTCCTGCGCGTGGGAACCGGCTGCAGCCCCGACACTGGCGCGCAACCGGATCGATCCCAGGGGAAAGGTTCCCGATTGCAGGAGTTCGCCGTTGGTTAACATCGTCACGTCTGCGCTGCCGCCGCCCGCCTCCACCAGGAGAGTCTGCCCCTGGCTTACATCGGGGCCGCCGCGCAGCGATTCCAGCACCGCAGTATATGTGAGCCGGTTCTCCTCCGATCCGTCGATCACCTCGATGTCCAAGCCGGTACTCATAAGCACACGATCGAGAAAGGTGTCCCTGTTGTAAGCTTCGCGCACGGCGCTCGTGGCAACGGCCCGGTACCGGACTACTCCGTACGTGTCCATTATCTTTTTGAAATCGCGCAACGCCTCGCAGGTAGCCCGGATTGAATCTTCGCCGACAGAGCCATCCGTGAATGTGTCCTTTCCGAGTTGCACCCCCTTCTTGAGCGCATCGAGGATGTGCAGCCTGCCTTCGGATGTCACCTCGGCAACATCCATGCGGATGGAACTGGCGCCGATGTCGATGGCGGCGAGCAGATTGTTGGGCGAATCTGCCATAATTTGCCTGCAAGCTGATGTGCTGATCTTACAGGACCCGCGCCGCTTTGTGAATCGCAGGTATCAGGATCGATACCGACCGGCAACCTCTCCTTGCGAGTGGGCCCAGGTGATGCTACAAGACAGTCGTGGGGGGATGAAAAGGATGATTCTCTATATCGTACGACACGCCATCGCAGTGCAGGGCACCGGGGTCGCAGACGCCGACCGGGAACTGACCAGGGAAGGGATCGAGAAGATGAAGAAGGCTGCGGCGGGCCTGCGCGCCGCCGAGGCCATCCCCGAGGTTGTGCTCAGCAGCCCGCTCGTCCGGGCCCGCCAGACCGCAGAGATCCTGATCGAGGCCTTTGCCGGCAAGCCCTCGTTGAAACTGGTACCCGCGCTCGCCCCGTCCGGAAATCGACCCGAGCTCTACAGGGAGATCCGCAGGCACGAGGGGGCCGGAGCCGTCATGCTCGTCGGGCATCAGCCCTCGTTGGGAGAGACTGCCGGTGAAATCGCCTGGGGACCTTCAGGCTGTGCTCTGGACCTGAAGAAGGGCGGAGCCTGCGCCCTCGAAATCGAGAAACTTACGCAGGAGCCGCGCGGCACGCTACTCTGGCTCATGCCCCCCGCAATCCTGCGCAAGCTCGCCTGAATCCTTCCGGATTTTTAACTCGGGAAAAGGACCGCTCCGACCTCCAGGATCGCGCATGATCAGGCGGAATCCTGGAGGTCTTGACGATCTGTGCGGCCGGCAATGAACACCACAACCCCAGCCTGCCGAAACTCGTCACTTGAAAACATAGATCTCGAGCAGGAGGTCCTTGACGGAACTGTTGGTGTATTCTACCCAGTCTCGTACCCGAACCTTCACATAACGCCCCAAACCCGTCTTGATGGCAAAAGTGAAACCCTGGACCAGATTCCCTGAGCTGTCACCAAGGTCGATGCTGTCCGTGGAGTAGGTGAAGCTGCGAAGATTGTCCAGGCTTATCGTGTCGAAACTGCCCGCATTTTGCGGAGCGATCACACCGATCGTGTGAAACATCGCTCCCTGCTGCGAGGTCAGCCATCTGCCTGTCGTGACATTCTGATCCGATTGGAAAAGCACGTCCCAGGGTGTCTCGTAGTACGGGTCCGCTGCAGAGGTCTCGTCGCGGAAGTAGTCGACGACGGGGATGTCTGCGTCCAAAGAGTAGCCTTGCGGGAGATACATGAGAGTGTTGCGCCGCAGAGAGTCCAGGTAGGCAGGCACAAGCGTCGCAAATTGGACTCCCGTCGGAGTCGGGGTCTGCAGCAACGCCAGGATCGCCACGGGGCTTGACGAGGAAGCGACAGCCATCCCCTTGAATTTCGTGATTCCGGGAAAAAACGCAGCTTGATCAAGAAATCCGACTGCTTTTTTGGATGTTGTCGGATTGGTGCCGCTCAGCACCAGGCTGGCCGATTGGGGGTACTGGACAGCATCGTTAGATAGTGGAGCCTTGGTCTCCCACAAGTCGATAGTCACGGCGTTCGACACATCTGAGAGATTTACCATCGCAAAGCCGGTGAGGAGCGATGGGGATTTGGTCTTGTCGATTTCCACCGGAAATGTCCAGGAAACAGTAGGCTGGCTGGTGGGAACACTCACCGTATCGATGATGTCATACCCTCCCTGCGAGTTTCTCGAAAGTACTTCAAAGTACACCGTGATCGCTACCTCACCCTGGTCGGCGAATTCCAGATGGTTCGCCGGGACCTCAAGGTTTCTGATGATGGCAAATCCGCTCGCAAGACTCCCGGTTCCCAGAGTTTCAACCCGCACAGTCTGGGACATGCCCAGAAGGGGGGTGTAGGAACTGACATTCAGAGCGTTGCCCGACACCGGGTCCTTGATTGCGACCGTCCAGGGAGTACCGTCGTCCTTATAAAAGAGGACGGAAACCTTGGTAAGCACCGTATTAGGCCACGGGCTGATATTCGTGATGTCGAATTTAGTACGGTAACGGATGCCATCTCCCTGATCGCCGTCGACCACGTGTGGCACCACTTTATCTCCGCTTGCCAGTGCCGGAACGGCGCGCAAAAAAGGGATGAGAAGAATTGTAAGGATAGCGGTATGGATCTGCCTCTTAGTCATGGCTACTCCTTGTCAGCATTGTGATCAATTGCCTGCTCTCAATCTTTCAGATTCCAGAAAGGAGCAAGAGGTTCAGATATTTCCACTGTCGACCCACGATTTCAACCTCCAGATGTTGGTTTTGCGATTCTCGTCACATCCTCACCGGGGATCACGAAACCCATGAAAACCATTCTCGAACGCTTGGTACCACTTACCAGCAGATTCTTGCCATTTAGGCAGGAAAAGCAAAAAAAAGATCAACGCAGAGATCGTGGAGAAAAATCGTGCAGACGCAAAAATCCTTCGCGGCCCCTGCGCCCTCTGCGTTGAGGGTTCAGGCTGCGGATATTCCGCACCGTTTATTACGTGGTTTCAGGTGTGATCGCGGCCGTCGGGCCGCGACGTAGGCTCTGCGGTGATATTCTTGCCAAGCGCGTGGATCTTATGATAGGTTTGGTGAAACAAAGGTGAAAATTATGGATTCTCGTCCTTCCGGACGCCACAGCACGGCCCTCATCGGTGTGGGCGAAGTGATCGCCGAACTGGCCTCAAGGGACCGCTCCGACGAGGTGATCACTGCCGTTCATCAGATTCCGGCACGCGAGGCTCAATGGGCCCCGATGCCTGAATGGGTCAGGCCGGAACTGGCGGATGCTTATCGGGCAAAAGGGGTCGTGCAGCTCTACTCGCACCAGGCGGAGGCGGCGGAGCGCGTGCGCAAGGGCAGAAACGTCGTGGTGGTAACGCCGACGGCATCGGGCAAGACTCTCTGCTACAACCTGCCCGTTCTGAACGCGGTGCTGGAGAATCCGGACACGCGTGCGCTCTACCTGTTCCCCACGAAAGCGCTTTCTCAGGACCAGTTGGAGGAACTGCAGGATCTGGGACGGAGGACGGGAGACCGGTGGGGTGTTTTCACTTATGACGGCGACACCCCGAGCGACGCGCGTCGCGCCATTCGCCAGCAGGGGCATGTGGTCATCACCAATCCGGACATGCTGCACACCGGGATTCTGCCCCACCACACCCGCTGGACGCGCCTGTTCGAAAACCTCCGCTACATCGTGATCGACGAACTGCACACCTACCGGGGCGTGTTCGGGAGCCACCTCGCCAACGTCCTCCGCAGGCTGCGGCGCATCGCGCGTTTCTACGGGCAGTCACCGCAGTTCATCTGCTCGTCGGCAACCATCGCCAATCCAGGCGAGCTTGCCTGCCGGCTGCTCGAAGAAGACGTCGAGGTCATCGATGCCAACGGAGCGCCTTCGGCCCAGAAACATCTCGTTTTTTACAACCCTCCTGTGGTCAACCGCTTCCTCGGCATCCGGCGCAGCTACATAAACGAGAGCTATCGCCTGGCACAGGAGTTCCTGAAGCGCGGATTGCAGACCATCGTGTTCGCCAACAGCCGGCTGCACACGGAAGTCCTGCTCACCTACTTGAAGCAGGCCAACCCGCAACCGCCGGGCCAGGCTGAGATCATCCGCGGCTACCGGGGCGGATACTTGCCGCTGGAGCGGCGGGAGATCGAGCGCGGACTGCGCACAGGCCAGATCCGGGGCGTGGTAGCCACCAACGCCCTGGAGCTCGGCATCGATGTCGGCTCGCTCGACGTGGCGGTTCTGGCCGGGTATCCCGGCACGATCGCCTCGACCTGGCAGCGTGCGGGGCGTGCCGGCAGGCGCAGTGGTGCATCGTGCGCCGTCCTGGTCGCTTCCTCGCGGCCGCTGGACCAGTTTATCGTGAAGCATCCCGATTACTTCTTCGGCAGTTCGCCCGAGCATGCCTACATCCAGCCGGACAATCTGGAGATCCTCGTCAATCACCTCAAGTGTGCCGCATTCGAGCTGCCGCTGGCGCATGACGAGGCCTTCGGCGCCGTGGACCTTGCGGAGCTGTGCGAGCGGCTTTGCGAAGCCGGCTATCTCCACAAGAGTGGAGAATACTGGCACTGGACCCAGGAGGCGTATCCCGCCGATACCGTCAGCCTGAGGTCCATCACTTCCGACAACTTCGTTATCATCGACGAAACGGATGCTCCGGAGGTGATCGGAGAGATCGACTTTTCCGGCGCCCTCACCACGGTCCATCCCAAGGCGATCTATCTCCACGGCGGGCAGCAGTATCATGTCGAGCGGCTGGAATTCGATCAACGCAAGGCCTATGTCAAGCGAGTCGAGGTGGACTACTTCACGGATGCGATCCGCTACACGCAGATTCGGCCGTTAGACATTGCGGAAGAGGCGTGCGTCGCCGGACCCGCCGTGCGCCGGCACGGCGACGTGCAGGTGCGCTCGCAGGTCGTCGGCTTCAAAAAGATCAAGTTCTTCACGCTTGAAAACGTCGGCGCCGGCAAGCTCGAGCTGCCCGAAAACGAGATGCATACCACGGCATACTGGATCACCATCAGCCAGGAGCTCCTGGCGGCTCTGCCTTTTTCGATTTCCGAAAGGCAGGACGGCATGTTCGGTCTCCTTCACGCCCTCGAATCCATCGCCTGCCTCCTGTTGATGTGCGACCAGCGCGATCTCGGGGCGACGATCGGGGAAGGCGCCCCTCCGGCCGCGAGTGGCATCGAATGGCCGAACCCACCCGTAGCCGGCGGCAAGGATCAGACGGAAGAGTTTTTCAAACCGACGTTGTATCTGTACGATGCCTATCCCGGCGGCATCGGCTTGAGCGAACCGTTGTATCGTATTCATGACCAGCTCGTGCGCCGGACGCGCGAGCTGATTTCAGGTTGCGCCTGCGAAAGCGGCTGCCCTTCCTGCGTCGGCCCCGCCGGTGAGACCGGAGCACGAGCCAAGGAGGCCGCGCTGGCAATTCTCGATCGTCTGTGCCCATGATCTTCGACAAGTTCTCCCACATTGCCGCGCTGCGCCCTCGCGCCGAGGCGGGAAAACCAGCCGGAACCCCAGCGGAAGAAGATACGCACGCGCGTCTGGTTCGCTTACCGGGTGCGGAACTGCGCACCACCCTCCATGGCTGCCATCTCGCCGTGACGTGCCGCTTTCCAAGCCCCGGACCTTGCCGGATCGGGCCGCGGGCCCAGCGCCTGCTGGCACCGAATCCGACATCAGAGGTCGGCGATCCAAGCCATTGGATCTTCCTTGACACGGAGACTACCGGTCTGTCGGGCGGCACAGGCACCTATGCGTTTCTGGTCGGCCTGGCGTGGTGGGACGGAGACGGCTTTGTCGTCGAGCAACTCTTCATGCGGGATCACAGCGAAGAGGCTTCGCTGTTGCTGGATCTCTCGCACCGGCTTGTTGAAAGGGACATACTGGTCACATTCAACGGCAAGAGTTTCGACTGGCCGTTGCTGGAAACTCGTTATCGCATGACACGCGCCGCCGCCGTCGAGAGGCCTGCCGCACATCTCGATCTGCTTCATCCGGCCCGGCAACTGTGGCGTTTGCGCCTGAAATCGGTGGCACTGGCGGAACTCGAAAAACAGGTGCTGCAGTTTGAACGCGGGCCCGACATCCCATCCCATTCGATTCCGGGAAGATATTTCGATTTCCTGCGCGGCGGCCCCGAAGAGCCGATCATCGAAGTCTTCCGTCATAATCAGATGGACCTGCGCGGTCTTGCCGCTTTGGCGGCGCGGATCACGAGTCTGCTCGAGGGGCCCGAAAACAGTGGCGGCGACGCAGGCGAGCTCTATGGCGTTTCCAGGATGCTCCACCGGCATGGAGAAGAGTTGCTGGCGCAGGAAGGGTATCAGCGCGCTTTGACCTGCGGCCTGCCGCAGGAAGCGGATCGCATGGCGCGGCGTGAGCTGGCGCTGCTGGCCAGGCGGCACGGCGACTTCGACCGGGCCACTGCGCTGTGGGAAACGCTGCTGGACGACTCAATCGACGGCATCCGGGCCTACGAGCAGCTTGCCATCTACTATGAGCACCGCGCGCGCGAGCCCGAGCGCGCACAGGCGCTGGCGCGTTCTGCTCTGACCCGGCTGCGCGAGGCTTACCTGGCGGGGCGCCTCGAGGCGCACCAATACAGGCGCTGGCACGCTGCCTTCCGCCATCGCCTCGACCGCCTCCAGGCCCGTCTCAACAAGCAGTCTTAGCCCGACTTTGACAACTGGGGGGTGTGACGGCAGGTAAGTCATTGAAAACATTAGAAGCGACCCCCGAAAGTCTTCACTACACGTTCATCTTCAGCTTGGTCATCTTGGGCTTCTTGTCCAGGAGTTCCGGCCTTGGCTGAGGAGGTAGTTTCAGGTCCAATCTGGAGAGCAACAGAAGGTGCTCTTTGTCCGGTTCGGTATATCTCGGCAACCGCAGCTCTCTGCCATCCGTCGTCGGCAGATGAACATCCACCAATTGGATCACCGCAAACTTTTCCAGAACCGACCGCACGGTCAGACCAGGAGCCAGGGCTTTCAAGCGCTGCTGCAAGGTTACTTGAAGGCAGTACGAAAGGAAGGCCACGAAGATGTGCGCTTCAATCCTTTCATCTTTCTGGTGGTAGATGGGACGTAAGGAAAGATCCATCTTGAGGGTCTTGAACGCCTGTTCAACCTCGACGAGTTGGATGTAGTACTTCCATAACGTGGCTGGATCCTCACCGGTTAAATTCGAGCGCAGCAAGTATTGTCCTTCCTGTTTGCGAACCTTGCGGAGCTTGTCTTTGCACAAGCTGAAGCGAAACGTTTCCGATGTGACCGCTTGATGCAGCGCAGGCAATGATAGTTCAACTAACCGGGCGGCATTGCCGGCATCCTTTTTGGCCGCTCCGATTTTCATCAGCAGCCGGTCGCGATCCAATTTCTGGCCGCTAAGTTCACGGAGCCGGTTCCAGTATTGCTTCAGTCGGCGGCGGCGCATGGCGCGCTCTTTCGCCTGCCGGCTCGTACTGCACGCAAGCACGTACAATTCCTGGTCTTGCTTGAGCAGCTTGACACTCAAGCTGGCGCGCACCTTTTCCCAAGGCAATGGCAGTAGCTGTGCTTCGAGCTTGTTCAGCCGTCCTTTCGGTGTTCCCACCAGATAATAGATCGGGGTTTCCGATTGCCGCATTTCCGTCAGCACTTCTTCCGTCGGAATGCCACGGTCCATGATCCACACGCGGCGGGCTTTGCCATACTGACTTTCGATCCTGTTGAGAAACTGCCGCAGCGTGGTGCGATCGCTGGTGTTTCCATCCATCACTTCGTAACAGAGCGGAAAGCCTCCCGGTGTCACCACCAGGGCAATGACCACCTGCACGCAATCGGAGCGCTTATCGCGGCTATATCCGTAACGTCTCTTCCCCGCGTGCGGAGGATCGCACTCAAAATAGGTGCTGGTCAGGTCGTACAGCAGAACATCAAAGCCCGCATTGAACAGATCCTGCCAGCGCTGCTTCAGGAAGGCAAACATTCCCTCTTTGTGCTTCACCAACATATCCAGGCATCGATAGAGATTCTGATAGGGAACGACTTCTCCTTCCTCGCCAAGCAGGTCCCCCACGGCGCTCTTGCCGTACCAGTCGCGGTGCAACCGCCACTCACTCCCGGGTTGGATCAGCCGATAGGAGACCAGAATCTTCAATACGTTCAACCATCGAGTCCCTTCGCGGCTCTCCGGCAGCTTCCCGGCCCAATAGCGATCCAGTTGCAACTGGTCCCATAAAAGCAAGGCCAGCCAGCAGGCTCCCCATTGCCGCGGCCGATGCAGTCGCATCTGATTCACATGAACGTGAATCACGTCGTGATCATTCGACTGTACCTTTCGATCTTCGGGGAACAGGGAGATCTTGCGGGGTGTCTTTTTGCCGTTCTCCAAAATCTCAATCGAGCGCCACCAGGCTTCCATCTGGCTGTCATTGATCTCGCCAAGGTATAGAACATGTTTCTGCGCAACGCGGCCGCCGGCGATGCGGTGATTCTCGACGATGCTCCAGTAGCGGTGTTCTTTGCCGTCCTTGATGCGTTTGGTCATTCGCAGGAACATGCTGCTATTGTCTACAGAC
Source organism: Terriglobia bacterium (assembly GCA_020072565.1). NCBI lineage: Bacteria > Pseudomonadati > Acidobacteriota > Terriglobia > Terriglobia bacterium. Next base: position 17,748 of record JAIQGI010000047.1, on the reverse strand, counting down.
AGATCGCCACTGCAAGGGGGTAGGTCTTCACTACACGCGCTTTTGGCGGGTTTTGAGGGGTGCCTCTGTTGATTCAAAAAGACTTATGGGGACGGCACCCCCTCATTTTTGTGATTTTTGCGGCCCAGTTGTCAAAGTCGGGTTAGCCCATGCAATGCATGGTGCGGCAGAACTGCAGCCAACCATTCTCAACGCGGAGTTCGCTGAGGTCGCAGAGACCAGGGAACATTTGGGATTCTTGCCCGCCGCGCAATGATCTGATGGTCATGAATACGAAGTCCGCGAAATCGCTTCCGGGCACGCAGTCGCCGCCGAAGGACGTTCAGGTCAGTTCGCGGTTGCGGGTTTCGGGAATAAACAGCGCCAGTATGCCGGCAAAGAGGAAAGAGCCTGCAGCAAGGAAAAAGGCGAAGCCCAGCCCGCGCCCGCCGCTCAATGCGCCGATGAAATAAGGCGCCGCAGCACTGACGCCCCTGCCGAGATTGTAGGTCAGCCCCTGGGCGCTGGCCCGCACTGAAGTGGGAAAGATCTCAGCCGTGATCGCGCCGAAGCCGCTGAAATATCCGGTGCCGAAGAAGCCGACGAGCGGGCCGATCAACAGCAGTGAGACCGGGTCACGGGTGTGGGCGTAAAGCGGGACGAGCGCCGCAGCTACGAAAATGTAGCCTGCGTAAACCCACTTGCGTCCGAGCCAATCGCTGATATAGCCAAATGAAACGTACCCCAGCCACGTCCCCACCTGCATGAAAATGACCCATTTCGAGGTGGTGCTGATGTCCAGACCCGTGCCACCCTGATCGGGGGGGAGCGACAGGAAGGATGGAATCCATGTGAATAGCCCCCACCAAGCGAACATGGTGCCGGCATTGGCAGCCGTAGTAACAATCAGATCTCGCCGGTGCTCACCGCGCCAAAGGGCGAGGAGCCCAGCCAAAGGCGAAGAGCCCCCCAGTTGTCTCCGGGATCGTCGCCAGATTTCGGGCTCGGGCACATAAAGAAAGATCCAGAATGCCGCCAATGCGGGCAGGATCCCCGCGAAAAAGACCGCGCGCCAGCCGAACCGGGGCAGCACAACCCACGCGAGTGCCGCCGCCAATCCGTAGCCGATGGCCCAGGAGCTCTGCATGACGCCGAGCGCCTTGCCGCGATGCTGAGCCGGCCAGGTCTCTGCAACCAACGCGGCGCCGCATGCCCATTCCCCTCCCATGCCCAGCCCGAGAAAGATCCGGAAGAAAGCCAGTTGATAGATATTTTGGGACAAGCCGCACGCCGCCGTGAACAGCGAATAGATCAGGATGCTCGTCATCATGGCGCGCGCGCGCCCGATGCGGTCGGCGAGGATTCCGAAAAAAATGCCGCCGAAAGCAGAGGCTCCAAGCGTGAGCGAGGCCATCAGCCCCCCGGTTGCCTTCGTCATGCCCAGGTCTCCCATCATGTAAGACAGGACTATGGAGTAGAGCATGATGTCCATGCTGTCGAGCATCCAACCCAGGGAAGCGGCCAGAAGAGCGCGCTTTTGGACCACGGTGGCTTCAGTCAACCACATCGGACGCCTTCCCTTTCGGATTTTGGACTGCATATTCTGGATCTAGATGCCGGCACAGACAGGGGCCGGCTGCAGATCGGGATCCTGGTGCAATCCAAAGTCCGCAATCCAAAATATTCTCGCAAGCCACGGCTCAGGCACGAATCAAGGGGCGCAGAAAATACTCCAGCAGGGCTCCGAACAGGGCCGAGCAGGGTATGGTCAGAACCCAGGCCCACATGATGTTGCGGGCAATGCCCCAGCGCACCGCGGAGCGACGCCGCGTGGAGCCGGCGCCCACGATCGCCCCCGTGATCGTGTGGGTGGTGCTGAGGGGTATCCCGAGCATGGAAAGAAAAACGATCGTCACACCGCCACCGGTCTCGGCGCAGAAGCCTCCGATCGGCTGCAGTTTGGTCAAGCGCATCCCGAGGGTTTTGACGATGCGCCAACCGCCCAGGTAGGTTCCTAATGCGATGGCGGAAAAACAGGCGACGATGACCCATGGGGGAGGGTCAATGGAATCACCCATCAAGGGGGCCGATAAATGGTGGGTCGAGATCAGCAGTGCCGCGATGATCCCCACCGTTTTCTGGGCGTCATTCATCCCGTGGCTGAAACTGAAAATGGAAGCCGAGATGAGCTGCCCGCGCCGGAAGATGTGATCCACCCTGCGTGGAGTGGAATTACGGCAGAACCAATTGATCAGGAGCATCATCCCGCGGCCAAGAACCAGCCCGACCAGGGGTGCGATCACGATAAAGGGGATAACCTTGATGAAGCCCTCCGGCTTGAGCGCGACCAGACCCGCCTTGGCCACCGCGGCGCCGCCAAAACCGCCGACCAGCGCGTGCGACGAGCTTGACGGCAAGGCGCAGTACCAGGTGATGACGTTCCAGATAATCGCCCCCAGCAGGCCGAATGCCACCAGATACGGGTCGAGAAACTCTTGATGCACGATGTCCCGGCCGATGGTAGTGGCCACTCTGTCATTTACGATAAACGCGGCGGAAAAATTGCACGTGGCGGCCAGAAGGACCGCGGCACGCGGCGACAAAACGTGTGTCGAAACCACGGTCGCGATGGAATTGGCGGCATCGTGGAAACCATTGAGAAAATCAAATCCCAAAGCAACGATGATCACCGCGATGATGAGTATTAATTGACTGTCCATCCCCATTCCGGCACACAGGTTGACTCATCCACCCTTCGAGCACCGGGCGTACTTATAACAGATTGTCCGGATGGGAAAATAGAAGAAAATGCAAGCGGAGATCCCCGCTACTTCAGCTTGAAAACCACGGTAACGCTGGCTACCACCGGGATCGGCTCGCCGTTGAGCAGAGTCGGGGAATACTTCCACTGCCTTACGGCGCGCACCGCATCTTCAATAAGCAGTGGATGGCCCCGGACCACCTTCACATCAGTGACATTCCCCTCCTCGTCCACGGTAACCTCGAGGGAAACCACGTCTTCAACGTGGGCTCTTCTTGCCAGATCCGGGTATGCGGGCAGCACCTTCCTGATCAACTTCGATTCCTGGACCGAGCCGCCGACCGGTTGCGGCATGCGTCGCGGCGCAGGCGGCGGAGGCACCGGTGGTGGAGGAGACATTAGCCCAATTCCGCTGGGGAAAATTCCCGTTCCAGCCGGACCAGCAATGCCTGAGATTCCCGGGCCGAATCCAAAAATTCCCAGCGCAACCTCAACCATGGGCAGTTCATTGCCTGGCGCCGGAATGCCCTTCGGCACACTGTCCGGGGAGAACTGCGTAGTCCAGGACACATTTGCCCGGTACTCAGCCTTGAGGCGAGCGGAATTATTCTGATGCGGGATCGGAGGGGGCAGGGGCGGAGGTGGCTCAGGCGGAGCGATGAGAATAGTGAGCAGGTCGTTCTCCGGCAGCAGGCGGAAAAACAGCAGCGGCAGCACCACCATCAGCGCGATGATCAGACCGTGGATGAAGACCGACAGCAGCAGCGCCAGCAGCCGCTCTCTGACGCTCCGGCAGCCATTGCCTTCCAGAGATTCAAACATAGCTCCCCCTTTCCGACGCCACAGAACACTGCCACGGGCGTCGCTGCAGAATCGATTTCACTGTCGCGGTTCAAACTCAGGACGGATCCGATTTCTTGTTCCTGTCTGTTTAGACACTCTGCAGAATGCGAAGTTCCGGAGGAAGGTGCCGGAAGTCGGAATGATAGCGGATTCCCGTGCACAACAGATTGGGATTACCAGCCCGGCTTTCGAATGCCTGGCCTGTCTCGAACAGCTTTCATTCTGGCCCATGACTCCCCGCCGCCGGGGGCAATCCTGCCCAGCCCCTGGGCTTCATTTCTTCTGATTTTTTTCTTGACAAGAGGTACATATAGTACTAATTATTTAGAATGCGACGAAAAAGCCCGACTCTGACGGAACAGGAACTCGAGATCATGAAGGTCGTCTGGGAGCTCGGCACTGCCACGGTTCGTGATGTCTACGAGACCCTGCTGGCGCGGCGGAGGATCGCCTACACGACCGTCATGACCATGATGAAAATCATGGAAGAAAAGCAGTATTTAAAGCGGCGGCTCGAGGGGCGCGCCTTCGTCTACGAGGGGACGCGGCCCAAGAAGCAGATGATTCGCGAAATGGTGAGCGAGTTCATCAATCGCGTCTTCAACGGCTCCGCCGAGCCGTTGCTGGCCCATCTAGTCGAAGACCGCCGCCTGTCGGAAAGAGAGCTGAAGCACATTGCCAGAATGATCCGGGACAACCAATAGGCCCCAAGGACCCGGCCGGCGTTGCGTGGCACGCCATCCGCGACGCCAGTGGCCCAGCTTCGATTTCGGATTTTTTGAGCTTGGATCTTGCATCGCGGATCGGTTGAGAAAGAGGCAAACCGAGAGCCGACGTTTTTCCAATCCAAAACCCGAAATCCAGATAAGGCTATGACCCCACAAATGTGGTTGGAGAACCTGGCAGCATACAGCTTGCAGGTCGCTGCCCTGATCATCGCCGGCACCGGGCTCGTCTACCTCTTCCGGCTGAAAGCGCCGGCCGTGCTGCTGGCCTTCTGGCAGGCTTTGCTCGCCGTCTGCTTGCTGTTGCCCGCTTTCCAGCCTTGGCGGCAGGTCCGGCATGCACTGGAAGGCGCCGCCCAACCGATGGGAATAATATATTCCCTGCCGGTTTTCCCGGAGCCGGACACCGTTCCGCCGGTGCCTGCAATGACCCGCGTGCGATCGATACCCTTCCCCACCTATGAGATCATTGCCTTGACCCTCGGGGCCGGCGCGGTGCTGCGACTGCTGTGGCTGGCTGTGGGCCTGATGCGCCTGCGCCATTATCAGAACAAGTCGCGCAGGCTCTCGGCGCTTCCGGAGTCGATCCTGGACATGCAATGGCGCGTTGGGGTTTCCCCGGAGATCTTCCTCTCGGGGCACATCGACACTCCGGTAACCTTCGGCTGGCGCCGGCCGGCCGTGCTATTTCCGGAGTCCTTCACGGAAATGACGGAGAGCATGCAGCGGCCGATAGCCTGCCATGAGTTGCTGCACGTAGAGCGGCGTGACTGGCTGTTTATCGTGCTCGAAGAAATTCTCCGTTCGATGTTCTGGTTCCATCCCGCCGTCTGGTGGGCGCTGGGAAGAATTCACCTCAGCCGCGAACAGGTGGTGGATCGCGAGGTATTGAGAGTCACGGGCGCGCGGGGTCCTTACCTGGAGTCCCTGCTCCACATAGCGTCGCTGCGGGGCCGGCCTGCGGCCGTACCGGCTCCGCTGCTTCTAAAGGAACGTCACCTGGTACAACGAGTGGCACTCATGCTAAAGGAGTCCAAGATGAGCAAATCAAGGTTGATCTTCAGCCTCGTGGCGATCGCTGCCTTTCTGCTCTGGACCGGCACCTTCGCCGCGGGCTGGTTCCCGCTGACAGCGCCGCCGGTGACGGCACCACCGCCTGCTGCACTCATGACGATGCAACCATCCGCTCCGGTGACGGCACCGGGCGCTGCGACCGTTACGGCGCCGACCCCCGTCAGCCCACCCGCCCGAACGGCGACTCCTGCACCCAAGGCTCCACAACAGGAGCCGATGCGCGTCGGCGCCGATGTCCAGGCTTCGAAGCTGATTTACAAGGTCGACCCGGTTTATCCCGAACAGGCCCGACAGGCCAAAGTTGAAGGGATCGTTAATTTGGAGGTGATGGTCGATGAGCAGGGGAATGTGGCATCGGTAAGAGTGATTCAAGGCTACCCACTGCTCGACCAGGCCGCCATGGACGCCGTAAGACAATGGCGCTATTCCCCAACGATTCTGAACGGTCAGGCCGTCCGGGTACTGGCGACCGTGCAGGTGCCCGTCGGTCCCTTATCCACTTCAGCCCGGCCGCTGGTTTCGCCGACAATCATCTTCACAGCGGGCGATTCGTCATTGCCGGTAATCAACCCGGCAGTGCGGCCTCCGCAAGGCGAACCCATGCGCGTCGGCGGCAACGTCCAGGAGTCGAAGATTATCAGGAAGGTCGATCCGATCTATCCCGAACTGGCGCGGCGGGCGAGGGTGGAACAGATGGTAATGCTGGAGTTGAGGATAAACGAGGAGGGATTGGTATCGAGTGTGAGGCTGATCAAAGGTCATCCCCTGCTCGACCGGGCCGCTATCGATGCCGTGATGCAGTGGGCCTACTCCCCAACCTACTCGAATGGCCAGGCCATCCCGGTCATCGCGACCGCCACGGTGATTTTCAGCCTGAGTCAGCGGTACACGCTGGACACAGATGGATATATCAAAGATTCGGAAGGCGTTCCCGTGTCCATCTCTGCGCTGAGAGAAAACAAAGGCTTGATTCAGGTCACCCCTGCCCCTCAAACCTCGTTCGACTCGATCCAGCAGACACTGGTCTATCTTCAAGCTCAAGGAGTCGATAATGTGCGGCTCAATTCCCAGGCTTATGTCTTCACCGCAGGCCGCCTTTTCTACCTCGCCTCCGATACTGTTACTAATCCGCCGGCTCCCGACCAGATAGTCCTGCCTCCGGTTCTCGACATCAACATCGATCAACTGGCCAAAATTGCCGAGACCTCCGGGCGCCTGCCGAGCTTCGGGGGCAACGCAACGACGGCAATCAACTTTACCGTGTGCGTGGATGAAGCAGGCCGGATCGTTGCCGTTCTAGCGCCGGGGGGTCCGTTTGACGTACCCGAAGTTGTGACCGCGCTGAAGCAGGCCCGTGTCGTCACACCGGGGCGCCACGGCAACATTCCTGTTCCGACCGCTACCAAGATAGCCATCCGCGTCTCGCTCAAGTAAAAATACCGCACCTGGAACGGCGAGTGACGAATGATGACTTTTCATTCGGCACTCGCCATTCGTCAGTTTCTTCTCCTCCTCCGCGCCCGTCTGCGCTAGTATCATTAGTGACAGGAATTGGCGAGGAGCGACCATGACTTACATCATCGCTGAACCGTGCATCAACGTGAAAGACACGGCCTGCGTCGACGTCTGCCCCGTCGATTGCATTCATCCGCGCAAAGACGAGGCCGGGTTTGCCGACGCTACTCAGCTCTATATCAATCCCGACGAGTGCATCGACTGCGGGGCGTGCGAGCCGGCCTGTCCGGTCGCGGCCATCTTCCCGGAAGAGGAAGTTCCGGAAAAATGGAAAAGCTACATCCAGATCAATTACGATTACTGGAAAAAGTAGCGCGGAATTAAACTACGAAGGACTCGAAAGACACGAAAGACCTTTTTCGTGTCTTTCGTGTTTTTCGTGGTTATTTGATGGGACCCAATGTTTTCCAAAGTGGCTTCGCGCCTGCACGGCGAAACGAATCCCCTTTACGCGCTGCGCGACGAAATCGCCCGTGAGGGCCACTCGATCCTGGACCTGACTTCGGGCAATGTTACCGAGCACGGCATTTTGTTTCCGCAACCCCTGCTGGAGGAGATCCTGACGGAAGCCTCCCGCCGGTCCCGCATTTACCGGCCGGATTCATTCGGCGGGAGGCCGGCGCGCGAGGCTGTCTCCCGCTACTACCTGGCGCAGGACATCGTCATTCCTCCGGCGCAAATCCTGCTGACGCCCGGGACCAGTCTTTCGTACTGGTACAGCTTCAAGCTCCTGGCTGACGAAGGGGACGAAATCCTCTGCCCCCGTCCATCCTATCCGTTGTTCGACTATATTGCAGCCCTCAGCGGCGTGGCCCTGATTCCTTACCGGCTGGACGAGGAGCGGCAATGGGCCATCAACATGCAAGACCTCGAAAACAACATCTCGACCCGGACGCGCGCCCTGGTGGTGATATCGCCTCACAACCCGACCGGACATGTCACGACGCGCGACGAACTCGACGCGCTGGCCGAGCTTGCTGTGCGTCACAATCTCGCGGTCATCGCCGATGAGGTTTTCAACGAGTTCCTCATGGAGCGCAGAATCCTGCCACGCCCGGCTGCAGGCCGCGCACCGCTGGTGCTGACGCTCAACGGCTTTTCCAAGATGTTTGCCCTTCCCGGGATCAAGTTCGGCTGGATGGGGGTGACGGGAGAGGCCGAAAGGGTGCGACACGCGCTGCGCGCCCTGGAACTGATCTCCGACACATTTCTCCCGGTGAACGAAATGGTTCAGGCGGCGGCACCTGATATCATGCAGCAAGGCCGGCTGTTTCTCACCGGGTACGCGGATGAAATCCGCAGGCGGTGGGATATCACCCGGCGATTTCTCGATCAGGCACGGCACTGCAGTTACCGCGCTCCCGACGGCGGTTTCTTCGTAACGCTGCGGCTGGAGCGCGATGAAGAGGCCGCGGCCGAAGCCATCTTACGTGGAATTCACACTCTGATACACCCTGGCTATTTCTATGATATCGAGCCCCACCATCTGGTGTTCAGCTTTGCCGTCGAGCCCGAGTTACTGCGATCTATCTTCCCCCGCCTGTTTCCGATGCTCGAGAATCAAAATTTCTGACCCGAGATACGCGGTCACGGAAATCTAATAACTCTGCGAGAGGCTTTGCACAATCCTGAGCAGTGCCTGGAGCCTCATATCGTCAGGCATCAGCCTCACGTAGCGAAGTGCCCCGTCGAAGTTGTCCAGCGCCAGTTCTGCGACGAGCGCCATTTCGAGCTGATCCGCGGCGCTGGCGCCGATCCTCATGCCTGCCGGTCCCGTAGGGGGCGGATTCATTGCCGCTTTGTCTTTTTCTTCCTCGCGCAACTGCTGCACCACAAGTAATCCCTTCTGCAGAAGGTCGGCGCTGACTTCGCCTTCACAGTTGCGATAGGTGCGCAGCAGGTTCTGGATGGTAGAGGAGCGTCTCTGCAGCGGCTCGACTTTCATGACCAGCTGCGAAGCTGAATCGAGGGCCATGGAGGCCAGATCCGGATCTTCGAGGTTGGCCCTGGTCGCCAGGGTGATCAGCTCGTTGATCCGATCCGGACTGGTCGCTGCCTCCGCGAGCTTTTGGCTGACGAAGGCGGGATCTTTCGTCAACTTTCCGCGCAGGCTCTGGTACAAGTCGGCACCCGGCGAAGTGAGACCGCTGGAGGAAGTGATCCGGGAAGTCCCTCTGCCGTCCAGCGAATAGCTGAGGGTCACCGCATCCTGCGTGCCTCTGACCGGATTCAGTATGCCGTCGATTCCACCGACGCGATCCAGCTTGTTCCTAAGCCCCGGGATCGCATCCAATGTCTTCATCGTAAGGTCCGGGCGCCCCATAAGGCTGCGACAGATATCGACCACGGCCGCTTCCGCCGGTGTCAGCTGCAAGGATTGATCTCCGATGGTCACGGTCCCGCCCGCATTGGGGGTCACCTGCTTTTGCAGCGACGGCACGAGCTGGTTCAGCGCCTGCATATAGCGATTGGGATCAATATTGGGCAGCATGCGCACGAAACCGAGGTAGCTCGAAAGCCCGCGTGCATCCGGCTCATGCTGCCTGAAATCGGCGAGTGCCTGATCCACAATCCTCAGAGCTTCCGGTCTGTTGCCGGATTGACTGAACTGCGCGGCCAGGCGGCCGTTGGTGGCATAATCGGACCCTTGAGCCGCTTGCTCCCTCAAGAGTGTCAAGGCCTGTTCCGGATTCTGGACTGTCGTCTGCATGGCGAGCTGGTTCACAAACTGCTTATCGTTCTGTTCCTGGATCCTTTTGGCATCCGGACCGAGAGATGAGGGGGGATCGGGCCACTGCCGCCAGAGAACGATGGCCTGCTCGGAATCCGATTGCGCTAAGGATCTCAGCAGGGACTGTGCGCCCGACGTGCAGCGCTGGTAGGTTTGCAGGTCTGATGCGTCCCGCGCCGAAGATCGCAGCCACCCATACAGATCCTCGATTGCCGCCGGCGCTTTCGTCCGGTTGAGCCGAATCCAGCTTTGAGAGAGTTGCGAGAAAGCGCTTGGATCCTGACTTCGGCGGGCAAGGTCCGTCGCTTCCTGCAGGGCGGTGCGCGCATTTTTCAACTGTTCGACACTCACGCGCAGCTGGTGTGCCGTCCGCTTCAGGTCTTTAGCCTGGCTGTCTATGGCAACGACTCTGCCCTGCCCCGACAACGAAGGAACCAGCAATCCGGTAAGACACAGAAGACTGCAAAGAATGCGGGGATAACTCATCACTTGCCTCCCGAAGGTCGCTTCTCAGAGTGCTCCCGAGTGATTCATCTCTTGCTTAACTGCTTTTCGCTTATCATGCTCAAGTTTACAATATGGACTGTGATTCTCATCCGATATTTCGAGGTTGGTCGGAAAGATCCGCGAGATTGAGGCCTCTATGAGCAAAATCCAGATGTTGGAAGGTCAGTACGCGCTCGTTACCGGCGCCAGCCGCGGGATCGGGCGCGCAATCGCAGAGAGTCTGGCGGGCGCCGGCAGCAACATCGCCGTCACCGCACGCAATCTCGAGGAGTGCCGGACAGTGGCGAGAGATATCGGCCGCGAACTCGGGGTGCAGGCCATCGGGTTGCAGGCCGACGTCTCACGCCGCGAGAGCATTCACGAGCTTTTTGAGCAACTGCGGGCCTGGTCCTCCGGCCGGCTCGACATCCTGGTCTGCAATGCCGGCTATCCCATGCGGCCCGAGATCTGGAACACCCCGCTGCATGCCACTCCCGCTGAAAAGCTGCAGGCATGGTATCTCGACATTTTCGGCACCGACGCCATGGGCGCGGTCTTCTGCACCTTTGAAGCCCTGCCGTGGATGACGGCACGCCGAAGCGGCAGGATCATCTATATTTCCTCCACTCCGGCGCTAGAGGGATTCCAGGGCACTCCTTATACCCTGGCAAAGGCTGCGGTGCTGGGGCTGATGCGAGACGTGGCGCGCGAGTACGGAAAGGACAACGTCCGCGCCAATGCCCTGGCGCTGGGCAATATCCGGACGCCGGCAACCTTCGATCAACTGAATGATGAAAGCCGGAACGCCCTTGCCGCCGAATCTCCCCTGAAGCGCTGGGGTAACACCGAGGAGGTCGGCAGGGCAGCACTCTTCCTGGCTTCCGATCTCTCCAGCTTTGTCACCGGCCAGGTTCTCATCGTGGATGGCGGCACCGTGCGCCGCTAGGCGGCAAGCAGTCAGGGGAAAAACCGCTCGTCCTCATTCTGATTCCTGACTCTCGGCTCCTGCTTTTATCAGACAAGGGCGCCGGTAACGCAGGGCAGCGCGCCAAACTTGCGCGTGCGGGAATGGTAGTCGTCCAAGGCTTCCTGGAGGTCGCTTTCGTCGAAGTCCGGCCAAAGCCGCGGACAAAAGTGGAGCTCCGCATAGGCAGCCTGCCAGAGCAGAAAATTGGACAGCCGCTGTTCACCCGCCGTTCGAATCACCAGGTCGGGATCCGGTACGTCCCGTGAAGTCAGGGTGTTGGTAAACATCTGCTCGTCGATGTCCTCCGGCATCAGTGTTCGTGAGGCCACCTGCTGCGCAAGGGCCTGCACAGCCTCGACGACTTCATGTCGGGAGCCATAGTCGAGCGCCAGCCGCAGATGCAGCCGAGTACAGCCGCGCGTGGCACTTTCCACCTGGGAAAGAGCCGTCACAACCGCCGGAGAAATGCGGTCGCGCCTGCCGAATGCCGACAGCCGGATGCCGTTTTCGACCATGGACTGAGTCTCCTCAGCCACATATTTGAGAAAGAGGCGGAAGAGCGTCTGGACCTCCTGCGGCGGGCGCTTCCAGTTCTCACTGGAGAACGCAAACAAGGTCAGAACCGGGATTTCGAGCCGGCACGCCGCTTCCACCGTGCGCCGTACTGCGCGGGCACCCGCTTCATGTCCTCGCCAGCGCGGCCATCCGCGCTGCTCCGCCCATCGGCCGTTTCCATCCATGATGATTGCCACGTGACGAATCGAATTCATATTTCTCTCAACTGTGCGATGGCAGGGGATTGATTTGCGCCCGGAGAGATCCGGCAGCGCGACTACGTACGCGTCCCAGGTCAGGCAGAAGGCCCGAAAGCTTTTCGAGGTACTCTTCCAGCGCCAGACGTCCTTCCGGGCTCAGCCTGTATGTGCTCTTGGGCTTTCGGTCCTCGAACCGCTTATCGCAGATCACATAGCCCGCCTGCTCCAGCCTGCGCGCCTGAACGCTGAGGTTCCCGTCCGTGGTGCGGAGCAACTCGCGCAGTTCGGTGAAGCTGAGCGATTCCTGTACCACCAGGGCGGAGAGAATACCCAGGCGCAACCGCTCATGGATCATAGGATCCAACTCGCTGGGAGTGGGTCTTGCCGATTTGTGCTTTCTAACCATTGTGCCTCCAGGCGATGTATGCGCCGAACACCAGATGCAGCCAGCCGAAGCCTACCGCCAGCCAGACCAGGCCGAAGCTCTGCGGCGCCAAAGCCGCGGCCGCGGCCGTCGCCAACAGCGAAAGGCCGAGATAGCGCACCGGAGCAACTGAGACTAGACCCCCGTTGGTGATCGCGGCGCCGTAGCACCCGAGCCAGATGGCGGGCAGCCAGCCCAGGTTTTGAGTGCGGACGGCGAGGTTGGTGAGAACACCCCCCACAAACAGCGCCGGGCATAGACTCCAGAGGAGCTTGCGGATCAGGGGCGGCTGAAGCCGGGTCCGGGTCTGCCGCGACTTGCGATATATGCCGTAGGAGACGATCGCAAGCGAAACGACGAGCACGATCCCCCACACTTCGAGCGCCGGCTGCTGCACCGACTTGTCTCCCCAGGGGGCCCCCGTAACCAGCAGGTTGACCGCCACACCGGCAAAAGTCGTGACGCCGGCCGCCATCAGTCCCTTGCCCGGGACCGCAGTGAACCTTCCGGCGGCATCCAGGGTCTTGCGGATGTACTGGAGATTTTCGTGAGCCATTTCCGTACTGGATGGTTCAACCACAGCAGCCCTCCGGAGTGGTAAGTCCTTATGTACCACGAGGTGGAATGTTTGGTCAAGTACTTTATGAAATAAAGTTAAGGCGGAGCTGATTTGGGATTTGGGATGTGGGATTTTTCAAGGGTTGACTTCCTGCAAGACTCTACCTGCCGGCAGCGGCAGGTGTCTCCAATCCGAAATCCAAAATGAAGGTGGATCCGCAACCTGAATTCTTGAGTTCGACCGGGTTATTCGGAGAAATGGAAACCCGGGCCCAGCTTGCGCGCAATCCGGTCGTTGATCCAATGGCCGTCCCACCACTCCACCGGGTTGACCGGCAAGCCATCGAGGATCACAGCGAAGTGCAAATGGTCGCCCCCGGCGAGACCGGTTTCTCCTGTCTGGCCGATGATGTCGCCACGTGCGACCTTCTGGCCCTCGGCAACGCCGATGGACGAAAGATGCCCGTAAAGGCTCATGACGCCGCAGCCGTGGTCCACAATGACGGAATTTCCATAGATGCCGAAATATTTTGCCTGCACCACCACGCCGTCGTTCGCCGCCGGTACGGGCGCATGACGCGTAACCGCCAGATCGTAGCCAAGGTGGGTCTGGTGATCGACGATCTTGCCCTTGTAGCTGTAGGTTCTGTAGTCGGCAAAGCCGGCCATCACCTTGCCATTTTTCATCGATAGGAACGGCTTGTTCCAAAGCAGTTCCGGGCGCGACTTCTTCGCCAGATCTTTGAGCAGCTCGGCGTCTTTCTGACGCAGATCGACGTTGATGGCAAGATAGTTGCCGAGCATATCGCCGCGGTCCTGGACCTCCGGCGTCTGCGCCATAATCTCGGGGACGACCTTGCCGATGAATGCATCCGATAAATCGACCGTGTCTTCCTTGAACTTCTTGGGAAAAAACTGGTCAATGAAATTCAGCTCCGCCTGGTTTTCGGCTGCATCGACCGCCACGATGCGAGCATCGGGGGCGTTCATATCGAAGGGGATGGCAAAAAAGGCAAAGCGCTCTCCCTTGCTCCCGCCGGGCAGCGGGTAGCCCGGGAACCACCAGTTGCCCGCGCGCACTCCGTCCCGGACGGAAGATTCACCGACTCGATAAACGACGGCTTCACACCCTCCCTGGGCGACATAGGTCTGCGTGGAGATCACTTGCAGCGAAGGGGGAGATAGACGTACGGGAAGGATAATCTCCTGACTGGCGGCGCCGGGATGCCGCAGCCAGGTCCCGGCACGGCCTGCCGTCACCCGGATGCTTGCCTGGCCGGCTTTGAGCCAGCTTATGGTCTCGCGCCCCACCTGCACCGTGATGGTATCGCGCGCGGTGCGAGCACCCCAGAAGACCAGAGCGGATGGATAGGCATAGTCTTTCTCGGCCAGGCTTTCGACTCGTTCACCCTGCACGAATTCGATCTTCACGTGGCTCAATCCCCGCCCTGGCTCGCTGATCTCAACCGTGACCGGCGTGCGCTTGCCGATAACGGGGACTGCCGGGCGGATGTGGATCCCGGGGGGAGGACCGACACGCAAGAGCCCGATGCCAATCGCTACAACCACCGCCACGCCCCCCAGAAGCAGGATTCCTCGTGGCAATAAACCTCTCTTCTCAGCCATTTCTTTCATTGCCGACAGTCTGCGCCTCCCTGAAAGACATCCATGGTAGCACAGGGCCGCCCGCGTGAGTATGTTGTGGATCTTCAGTACGCCAAAATCCAAAATCTGAGCGCCGGAACTCTGCTATGATTTGAGGGTTCGGATGACATTCCCTGCTGCCTTTTCTCCGAGGATCCAGATATGAAGATTACGGTTCACGGTAATCAGGTCAACTACAGGCTTGACGGTCCCCCTTCGGCGCCCGTAATCATGCTCAGCCATTCGCTCGCCACCAACCTGACGGCGTGGGATCCGCAAGTAGATGCCTTGACTCGGAGTTTCCGTGTGCTTTGCTACGACACACTCGGGCACGGCGGTACCGATGTGCGCCCGGGCCCTTACACGCTCGATCAGCTCGCCGGGCAGGCAGGAGGTCTGCTCGACGCGCTTGGCATCGAGCGCGTCCATTTTCTAGGCCTGTCCATGGGGGGAATGATAGGGCAAACGCTGGCCCTGATGCGGCCGCAGTCTCTGACAAGCCTGATACTCTGCGGCGCCTCGAGCCGCATCCCCCCTGAGGCTCAGCCGCTATGGCAGGAGCGCATCAAGATTGCGGAGTCGGAAGGGATGGCGCCGCTGATCGAGCCGACGATCGGTCGCTGGTTTACGCCTTCCTTTCGTGCAACCCATGCGGAGGTCGTCGAGCGCGTGCGCGGCATGATCCGCGCAACAAGCCCGCTCGGCTACTCGGCGTGTTGTCATGCGATCGCAGCCCTCAATCTTACGGCCCGGATCCACACCATCAGGATACCGACCCTCCTCATTGTCGGTGAACAGGATCAGGGCATGCCGGTGGCTGTGTCCCGTGCCATCCATGACGAGATTGCCGGGTCGGAGCTTGTGATCCTGCCGTCGGCTTCTCACCTGTCGAATCTGGAACAAACCGTGGCCTTCAACCTCGCGGTGACATCTTATCTCGATCGGCTCGAATAGGCGGAGCGCTGTCCGGTGCTCCCCTTCACTGTAATAAGGGCTCCCCAACCTGTATCTTAATAGTAAGCGGGGTTATGGAACCGCGATCAGGAGGATAGCCGGTGATCAGTAAGAAAAGAGCATTTGGGTTCGTTGCCGGAGCAGCGGTGGCAGCGGCTGCAACGCTGCTTCTGGTGCCCCAATCGGGGAGAAGATTCCGCCGCACTTTGTGGCGCAAAGCCAAGACACTTTCGCGGATCGTGGGCAAGTAGGGCTGACCGACTTCAAAATCCGCGAAGCATCCGGCAGCGCGACAGAATTGCGATCCAGGCGTACCGAATTCGGTTGAGATTTCCGCTGCAGCTAACTATCTTGCAGCTACCATGTGGCAACACAACTACACGCCGATCGCGGGAAATCTCGGGATCTCGGCCCTGGTCGCCGCCCTGCCGATATTTTCGCTGCTCTATCTTCTGGCATGGAAGCGCAAGCCTGCCTGGATCGCCGGTTTGGCCGGGATAGCAGCTGCCGCACTCGTAGCCCTGCTTGCCTACCGCATGCCTGCAGGCACAATGTTGACTGCGACCGCTTACGGGGCGGCGTTCGGACTGTTTCCGATCGGCTGGGTTGTCTTCAGCGCCATTCTCCTGTACAACATCACGGTTGAGACGGGGCAGTTCGGCATCGTCAGGGATTCCGTGGCCGCAGTAACAGAAGACCGCCGACTTCAGGCCTTGCTCATCGCCTTTGCCTTCGGCGCATTCATCGAAGGGGCTGCGGGTTTCGGGACGCCGGTTGCGGTCTCTTCAGCAATGCTGGCAGGACTCGGCTTCCCTCCTTTTTATGCCGCCTCGATCTGTCTGCTGGCAAACACTGCACCCGTCGCCTTCGGCTCGATCGGGATTCCAATCCTGACCCTGGCGGGGGTGACGGGCCTGCCGTTGGGCCGACTGAGTGCAGGGGTGGGGCGGATCTGCGCCCCCATCTCGCTGATTATCCCCTCCTATCTGGTCGCGGTCATGGGAGGGAGGCGCGGCCTGAGGGGCGTCTTGCCGGCAGCGGCGCTGTGCGGCGCATCTTTCGCATGCGTCCAACTTCTGGTCTCGAACCTGGTGGGTCCTCAACTGACGGATCTGCTGAGTTCGTTGGCCGCGATGGGCTCTCTGGGGGTGCTTCTGGCTATGTGGAGACCCAAGGACCAGTTTCACCTCAAGGGTAACGTCCCCGCTTCCGCGCCGGCCCACACGCATTCCGGATGGGAGCTGTTTCAGGCCTGGGGACCCTATATGCTTCTGGTTATATGCGTCCTGCTTTGGGGCTGGGCGCCGGTTCAGAGTCGCTTGAACGCGGTCAATGTTTCGTTTTTCTGGCCTGGGCTGCACAATGCCATCCAGCGAGTTCCGCCGGCCGTGCCTTCACCCGTCCCCTACGCCGCACCTTTCAATCTCAACTGGCTTTCCGCCTCGGGCACGGCATGCCTCGTGGCCGCGGTTTTGTCGGCGTTGTGGTTGCGCATGTCGCCGGCGCGATTCGGGCGCGTCGTGTGGAGGACCGCAAGACAGCTGGCGTTTTCCGAACTTACCATCGCTTCCGTTCTGGCACTTGCTTTCCTGATGAACTACTCGGGGGCCACGGCTACACTCGGGCTTGCCTTTGCAGCAACCGGAGACTTGTTCCCCTTCTTCAGCGCATTGCTGGGATGGCTGGGAGTGTTCCTGACGGGTTCCGACACGTCCGCGAACGCGCTCTTCGGCAACCTGCAGGTGGTGACGGCCGGGCGGCTGGGCCTCAATCCCATTCTGATGGCGGCATCCAACTCGAGCGGCGGTGTCATGGGGAAAATGATCAGCCTGCAGAGCATCGCCGTCGCTGCAGCGGCAACCGGCTTGCGCCCGGAGGATGAATCGAAGCTTTTCCGCTTCACCTTGCGGCACAGCATCGCGCTGGCCTCCATCATCGGCCTGATCACGATGCTCTACGCCTACGTGGTATCTGGGTGGACCCCCTGAAATGGAGGAGCCCGGAGTCAGAACAAAGACAAAAGATATCGCTTTATTTGACCCATCCGCGTCTTTTTCTCCTGACTCCAGAAAGGAAGGGCTCGGGGAGTTATTTGCTCCACGAGCCCTTAGTACTGCACCGAGAATTGTTGGGACAGGCTTAGTACATGTCGCCCATGCCGCCACCACCACCCGGCATCGGCGGCGCCTTCTTCTCTTCCTTGATCTCTGAGACCAGGGCTTCGGTCGTCAACAACAGGGCCGCAATCGACGCTGCGTTCTGCAGCGCCGTGCGCGTCACCTTCGTCGGATCGATCACCCCGGCGCTCACCAGGTCCTCGTACTTCTCGGTC